>PXSC01000086.1 GCA_003023535.1 Halobacteriales archaeon QS_9_70_65
CTGCCGGATTGGTATCTGTACTGGTCGTTCGGGCTGTTGAAGCTGACGCCGCTCAACCCCGAGCTGGCGCTGCTCGGCGGCGAGAAGCTCGTCAGCGACGGCGTCTACGGCGTGGTCGCGAACCTAGTGGTCGTCAGTATCATCGCGATGGTGCCGTTCCTCAACAAAGGCGCCGCCCGCCGGCCCGTCGAGGAGCCCGGCTGGGCGGCGCTGGGCGTCGGCGGCGTCGTCTTCGCGTTCACCATCGCGGCGCTGGCGGTGAAGAACCTCATCGCCGCGACCTTCCCCATCGGCAACCACGAACTGTTCGACGTAACGTTCCTGCTGCCGCTGGTGGCCGCGTTCCTCGCGTACGCGGTGCTGAAGACGATGCGCGAAGGGTACATGTTCGAACTCAACCGGCGGTACTTCCGGCTGCGGCCGCCGAAATAACGCCGTCGCTTCCACTTTATTCTGCTCTACCGCGCGCGTCGCGCGGCCGCTCCGTGGCTCTCCGTCGGTTCCGGCAGGTTTTACTCCCGCGGCCCGTCTTCCGCCGACAATGAGCGACGAGACGGACGAGACGCCGGACGGCGGTGACGCGTCGTCGGAGAACGAGGGTGCGCCGGCGGGTCGGGACATCGTCGTTCCGCTGCGGATGTACAAGACGGTCACGGTGTTCTCGACGCTCATCGCCATCGTCGCCATCCTCGGGGGGTTCGTCCTGCTGGACAGCGGCACACAGCGGGCGACGGCCAGCCCCGAGGAGGTGAGTCTCCCGGTCGTCGCGCTGGGACTCGGGCTGATCGTCGGCGGCAGCGCCGTGTACGCCTTCTCGACGCGAGGACCCCGGAACCTACGCCCAGTTCGCGCTGCTGCTGCGCGACGTCACGACGTGGTTCGTCATCTTCGGCGTCTTCGCCTTCTGGATCGGCATCCCCGTCTTCCGCGAGCTGCGCGCGTATCTCGACGACGACGCCGGCGCCCGGTAGCGGGTAGGGTAGTTTTCGACGCGACAGCGAAGCCACGGCAGAGACAGCACGGGCTGCGCGGTGGGCCGCTCGACGCGCGGCGGTAACGACCCGAAGGGACCCGTATGAGGTTGCGGCGATGCTCGTTCCGCTCTTTTCGTCCGGAACGGGAGCCGGAAGCCGCCGTCGGGGTCGGACCGAGGGCGGCCCGCGGCGGT
Source organism: Halobacteriales archaeon QS_9_70_65 (assembly GCA_003023535.1). Next base: position 1,169 of record PXSC01000086.1, read on the forward strand.
CAGACGACCGCGTTCCAGACCGGCTTGACGAGGAAAAACAGCGTCTGGTAGGCGATGTACAGCAGCGCGACGGTCGAGGCGCCGATGGCGCCCCACGGGCGCTCGACGTCCCACCCCTGGCGGGCCTCGACCCGGCGGGACTCGAACTCGAAGAAGTCCGTCAGGAAGAGCCCGACGACCAGCAGCGAGACGATCAGCCCGGCGTGGCGCTCGACGGTGAGGTAGTAGAAGCCGCCGACGACGAGCAGGAAGTTCGTCGCGACCCGGAGCGGGTGACGGCTGATGGCGTCGGCGCCCCGCTCCGCCTGCGCGGCGACGCGGCGGTATTCGAGGCTGCGGCCGGCGACGTTGAGCACGATGAGGCCGAGCATCACGTAGCCGATCACCGGTGCCAGGTACGTGTCGACCGGGCCGAACAGCGTCACCGACGGATCCATGCGTGAGAAATCGCCGCGACGTCCATTAATGTGTTTCCAAACGCGACTCAGACCTCCCGCTGGACGACGAAGTCGGCGAAGCCGGCGAGCTTCTCGGCCGGCTCCGGCGCCAGGTCGAGTTCCGCGAGGTGGGTCTTGGCGCTGGCGGCGAGGTCCTCGGCGACGCCGCGGGCGTACTCGACGCTGCCGGCCGACTCGAGAACGGAGATGACCTCCCGGACCTCCGCGTCGGTGTTGTCCTCGGCCCACAGCAGCTCCTCGAGGCGGGCGACGTCGGCCGGCGGGGCGTGTTCGGCGGCGTGGATGACCATCAGCGTCTTCTTGCCCTCCCGGACGTCGTTGCCGACGCCCTTACCGAACGTGCCGCCCTCCTCGGCGGCGTGTTCGACGTCGAGGACGTCGTCGGCGATCTGGAAGGCGACGGCCATCTCCTCCGCGTAGGCGGCGAGGTCGGCTTCCGTGTCGTCGTTGCCCGTGACGATGGCCGCCAGTCGGGCGACGATGCGGCCGAGACAGCCCGTCTTGCAGGCGCACATCTCCAGGTACTCCGGTTCGGAGACGTCGACCTCCTTGTCGTTGTGCCAGCAGATGTCCATCCCCTGGCCGAGGTGGGTCCGGTTGAGCTCGTGGGTGAGCATCTCGTAGGCGGCCAGCCGGGTCTCGGCCGACAGCCCCGCCGGGTTGCGGGTGATGATCTTCAGCGGCAGGAAGTACATCGCGTTGCCGGCGTTCAGCGCGACGTCGGTGCCGTGGACGTGGTGCAGCGCGCGGCTCCCCCGGCGGTGGGTGGCGCCGTCCTCGACGTCGTCGACGATGATGGTGCCGTTGTGGAGGATCTCCGGCACCGCGGCGTACTCGCGGTAGGCCCCGGGCTTCTCGCCGAGGGCGTCGACGAACAGCAGGAACAGCACCGCCCGCCAGCGTTTGCCGCCGCGATCCAACAGATCCCAGATGGGCGCCGAAAGCGCGCGCTCGATGGCCGCCGAGTCGTAGGCGTACGTCGCCTCGCCGAAGAACTCCGTGAGGTACGCGTCGTCGGCCGCCCGCGGGAGCAGCGACTCGATGGTCTCGTCGACCGTCGGTCGCCACTCCTCGAGTGTCCCGTGCATGTGTCGGACCTTGCGGTGCGGGGGTAAAAACCCTCCCGTGGGGAGGTCGGCGTCGGTGCCGGATCGTACGTCCGCGCGAATCTCACCGCTTATGCTACTGCGGGCCACAGGCGGAGTATGCGCGACGATCTCGACGACGAACTACTCGTCTCTCTGACGGAGGAACGGGGGGTTCCGGGGTACGAGGACCGCGTCCGCGAGCGGGTTCGGGAGGCCATCGCGCCGCACGTCGACCGCGTCCGGTCGGACGCCATGGGCAACCTCGTCGGCACCGTCGACGGTGACGCCGACTACGACGTCCTCGTCGCCGCCCACATGGACGAGATCGGTTTCATGATCAGACACGTCGACGACGACGGCTTCCTGGAGCTGGAAGCGCTCGGCGGGTGGGACCCGCGGGTACTGCGCGCCCAGCGGGTGACCGTCCACGCCGACGACGGCGACATTCCGGGGATCATCGGGTCGGCGCCGCCGCACACGCTCGACGACGACGACCTCGAGGCCGACCCCACCGTCGAGGACGTCCACGTCGACCTGGGGCTGGACGCCGAGACGGTCGCCGACCGCGTCGCCGTCGGCGACCTGGTGACGATGGACCAATCGACCGAGCGGGTCGGCGAGTTCGTCACCGGCAAGTCGCTGGACAACCGCGTCTCGGTGTTCGCGGTGCTGGCGGCCGCCCGCCGGCTCGACGCCCCGGCGGTCGACGTCCACCTCGCGGCGACCACCCAGGAGGAGGTCGGCCTCCGGGGGGCGTCGGCCCTCGGCGTCGACCTCGACCCCGACCTGGTCGTCGCCGTCGACACCACGGTAGCCAACGACGTCCCCGGATTCACCGGCGGCGAGCGGGTGACCGAACTCGGCGAGGGCGCCGGCATCAAGCTGAAGGACGGCAGCGTCATCACGAGCCACAAGGTCCACCGCCGGCTCCGGGCGGTCGCCGAGCGGGAGGAAATCGACCACCAGTTCGAGGTGCTGTCGTCCGGCGGCACCGACACCGGCGGGCTCCAGCGGGACTCCGGGGCGACGCCGGCCGGCGCCATCTCCGTTCCGACGCGATACCTGCACACGCCGACGGAGTGCGTCCACGAGGCCGACGTCGCAGCCGTCGTCGACCTGCTGGTCGGCTTTCTCGAGAGCGAGGACGGCACCTACGACTATACGTTATAAACCCACCTTTTGCACGGCCGCTCGCCGGGGGCGAGCGGCCGGCAAAAGCTTGGGGAAAATATGCGCGCGTGCTCCCTTCGCGGCGCCGGAGGCGCCGCTCCGGTCCGCGCGCGCTACCGAGCGCTCCCTCCGGTCGCGCTCGGGGAACCGCCTCGGGAGCGTTCTTCGAACGCCCCCTCGGCGGATGCTCGACACGTAGATAGGACTCTCTTGAGGCGGACGTTCGGCATATCGGTAGAACACCCCCTGACTAGATACTCAACACATCAGTGAAAGCTCTTCAAAAGGGTTGAGCATCCGCGAGCGCGCCGCAGGCGCGCGAGCGGTTCACCGGCGGCGAGTGAACGGAGTGAGCGAGCCGCCGGCTTTTTTCATCGACGTTCGGAAGACGCTCCGCGTCTTCCGCAGCCCATCAGAAGCGCAAAGCGCTTCTGAGGACGTTTTTTGACTGGGGTCGAGTCGGTGCGCGGAGCGCGCCGGCGAGGCCCCAGTTAAAAAAGGTCGCGGTAGATGAACAGATTCAGTACGGGGGAACCGCGAGTGCGAGCATGGACACGAACGACGTGAGCCGTCGCGGGTTCGTGACGGCGGCAGGAGCGACGGCCGCCGCGGCCGAGGAGGAAAACAGCAGTGACGGCGGCGACGGCGGCGATGGCGGTGGCGGCGGCAAGACCGTACCGGCCTTCGGCGCCTTTCTCGGCGACGCCAACGGCTACGAGGAGGGCGCCGTGGAGGACGCCCGCGGCCAGGACGCCGTGACCGTCGAGGTCGGCGCCGGCGGGGGATTTGCCTTCAGCCCGGCGACGGTGTGGGTCTCCCCCGGGACGACGGTCACCTGGGAGTGGACCGGCGAGGGCGGCGCCCACAACGTCGTCGCCAATGACGGCCCGGCCGGCCTCGACAGCGGCGACCCCGTCGAATCGGGCAGCTACGAGTACGAGACTACCGACGACGACGCCGGCATCACCACTTACTACTGCAGCCCCCATCAGAACCAGGGGATGAAGGGCGGCGTCGCCGTCGGCGACGACGTCGAAACGACGACCATCGAGGCCGGCGGCGGCCCCTCGATCACCATCCCCGACCAGGCGCTGGCGCTGACCGTCGCGACGTTCTTCGCGATGACCAGCACCCTCGGGCTCGGTTACTTCCGAGAGGTGTCGCGGCGTGACCCAGGAGGTCTACGTTCCTTTGCCCCGCGTGCGGCCGGAAATCCCGTTCTACGAGGTCACCGGCAAGGAGGAGGACCAGCGGATCGCAGGTCATGCCATCGAACCGAAGGGAAGGCGGTCCGGGCAACTCATCACAGGGACGACGATGAGAGATCATCGGGCCCTGAAGCGGACGAGGGGAAAATCGTGCCGCCCGCTTCGGCCGGACAGCAAGGTGGAGACAGCCCTGGTAGAGCTGAGCGATGCGTCGGCGGATGAGCAGGCACTGTAGATCCTTGACATGGCTCGTTTTCTTCACGATCGGCAGCGAGCGTTATTGAACGGCTCGAAAACCCAGTTTCAGTGGGTCGACCGACGGGAGCATCACGGTCGACCAGCGCACGTGTGTCCGAGTTTCACCCGTTTTGAAGAAGATGTGCTCTAACTTCGATAGTTAACATTGATAAATATAAGTAGTCGGTAATACGTCAAAAACGCTTTTCAGATTCGAGTCAAACGAACCGTTGGTGTGATCGATAGTAGCATGCTGTATCACTGGATCGTACTATGACCGGTCGCTCAACAGATGATACAAACGAACGACGAACTATAGATCATTGCCGAGTTGACACACCAAGCAAGCGGGCACGGTGGTGCGAGTTCTCGGAGAACCCGAAAATACCCGACGTCCAGGTCCTAAGCTGTGCGTCTGTATCACGGTCGATTGCATGGCCCGGGAATGCCGCGCTTGACCTGCTGAATCCGGTCACGCCTCCGGTTAAAACAAGTATACATACGCTTACTGAGTTGACCGAGAGCAAGCGGTCACGACGACGTCTATTCCCGATGGAAGCGCCGGCAGAACGGCTCGGTTCATCGGAGGTTCTTTCATACGGACACGAATCGTCGATAACTGACCCAGCTGAGGACGTGATCTGATGAAACGACTCTAACACAAATCATGACGGACGATACGACATCCCGACGGGATGAGAACACGAAGAGCGCGAAGTTCGCCAGACTCGCGCGGAGGCGCCTGCTTGAATTCGTCAGCAGTATCGGCGCTGGAAGTGTACTCGTCGGGAACTCGAAAGCACATCCTGAGACGGTTAGTCAGACACAGGCACAACGGGCCGAGGGGACCACGAAGTCAGTCGAGAGCCTCATCGAGGCGATGACGTTAGACGAGAAGATACGCCATATCCACGGGCACTACGGGCCCGACAACTCGACCGGGTACGTCCGTCCGTTAGAGCGTTTAGAGATCCCCGATGTCAAGATGGCGGACGGTCCCGTCGGCGTCCGGCAGGGGACGGCGACCGCGTTTCCCGTGGGACTGAGCCAGGCCTCGATGTGGGATGAGGAACTCATGGAGGAGTTCGGGCGGGCGCTGGCCAGTGAAGCGAAAGCCAAGGATCAAGCAGTAATGTACGCGCCCGCATTCAATATCGGCCGCGTCTCCGTCGCCGGCCGGAACTTCGAATACTTCGGCGAGGATCCCTACCTCGCCAGTCGGATGGCCGTCACGACCGTTAATGCGATTCAGTCAGAGGATGTTATCGCGACGGCCAAGCACTACGTGGTAAACAACCAGGAGACCGACCGTATGGCCGTGAGTGCGGAGATCGACGAACGGCCGCTGCGGGAAATTTACCTCCCAGCGCACAAAGCCGCAGTCGAAGAGGCGGACGTGGGGTCGGTCATGGCCGCACACAATCGCGTGAACGGGACCTACTGCTGTGAAAACGAGTACCTCCTCTCGGATATCCTGAAAGACGAGTGGGACTTCGATGGCTACGTCATCTCCGACTTCGACGCGAATCATAGTACGGTCGCATCGGCGAAAGCGGGGCTCGACCTCGATATGCGTAATCTACCACCGCGGGGAACCTCCTACTGGGGCCCGCCGTTGCGTACTGCCGTCGAAGCCGGACTCGTAAGCGAGGAAATCATCGACGAGAAAGTCAGGCGAATTCTCGGTCAGCTGGACCGGTTCGGCCTATTAGAAGGCCGTAACCTCCCCGAAGAGGGGGTGGCCAACATCGAGAGGCACCAACGGCTCGCGCGGCAGATAGCCGAAGAGGGCGGCGTCCTCCTGAAGAACGAGGGAGACGAACTGCCACTCGCTCTCGATAATATCGACTCAATCGCCGTCATCGGCCCGGAAGCGAAGCGGGCTCATGCCGGTGGTGGCGGTAGCTCAGACGTCTCCCCCCCGTACACGGTAAGTCCCGTTCAGGGCATCCGGAATCGAGTGAACGATCAAGCTACGGTTCAGTGGGCTCCAGGGACCCCACTAGCTGACGCCGTCGCGCTCGCGGCGGCCTCTGACGTCGCGATCGTCGTCGTCGATGGAAGTTCCAGCGAGGGCGCCGACCGCGAGAACATCCGGCTCGACGGTAATCAGGACCAGATGATCTCCGCCGTCGCCGATGTCAACGCGAGCACATCCGTCGTCCTCCGAACCGGCGGCCCGGTGACCATGCCGTGGATTTCGGACGTGCCTGCCGTTCTTGAGATGTGGTATCCGGGGATGGAAGACGGTAATGCGACCGCGTCGATTCTGTTCGGAGACGTGAATCCCTCGGGGAAACTCCCCATGACGTTCGCAAAGAAGCGAAGTGATTATCCGGCAGAAATCAACCCGCGTCAGTATCCCGGTATCGCAGGGCGAGCCCACTACGACGAGGGAATCTACGTCGGATACCGTCACTTCGACGAACGCAACATCGAGCCTCTGTTCCCCTTCGGACACGGTGAGAGCTTCACTACGTTCAACTACTCGAACTTACGAGTTACTCCCTCGGAGGTTGATATTAATAAGCAGACCATCACGTTGAACGTCGACGTGACGAACGTCGGCGACCGAACCGGTGAGGAAATCGTCCAAGTATACGTTCATGATCACTTCGCAAGCGTGGACCGGCCGGTGAAAGGTCTCGCGGAGTTTACGAAAATTCATCTTGAATCAGGTGAAACAAAAACGGTTGAACTCACGTTGGATGCCGATGCGTTGTCGTTCTACGATGTCGAAGAGGAAGACTGGGTCGTCGAAGCAGGTCGATACTCCGTCCTCATTGGTCGTTCCTCACGTGATATTCGACTATTGAATTCCTTCGAGGTGACGAGGGGCTCTCATCCGTCTCAGGTCCCCGAGTCGCTGCCGCAACAGCCGACGACCCCGGCCGTCGATGGCTCCCGAACAGATGATGCCACGGTGTTCACAAGCGGCCAGACGAATCAAATTGACCTCTCTATCCGAGCGACTACGGACGTCACCGTTCGCGACCGAATTCCCGCTGGATGGGCAGTCATCGGCGGTGACTCCCACGAAGTCTACACCGACTCCGGAGCCCGATATATCGAGTTCGATGAACCAATCGCCGACGGAACGAGAACGTACTTCATCGAGGCTCCGGTGTCATCTGAGAACTCAGGAACGTACACGTTCGGGCCAATCGAGTACGTTTCCGACGACAGTTCGTGGCGAACAATCCCTGAAACGGCGGATGATGATGTCGTAGTCGGGGTAGATACCTCACTGTGATGTGTCGACTCGGTGTTGAGTAAATCTTGATCAAGGCCTCTCGGCTCGATGGATCGAATCTTAGATCAGGATGGTCGTCAGTCAGCTGCAACATAGTTTCGGTTATTCTCAAGCTAATCCCCACTCTTGGTTGTGGAGTACGGTAGCGACTACGGACGATCGCAGCCACTATACGATACACGTCGAAGCGGGGGTCCGGGCGCGACGCCCCTGGTCCGCGCCACAGGGTTCTTCGAGCCGGCGCGCCGAAAGCCGGTATGGGCATTCTCGGGCGCCTCAGGGACGCGCTGACCGGCCCGGAGCCGGAGGTCAGATTCCACCGGGTCCACGTCGCGACCGACCATGACCGGGAGACCGTCACCTACCTCACGGGAGCGGTCGTCGACGACCCGACGCCGGTGGCCTGTTCGGCCTCGCTGCGGATACCGGAGGGGACGATGCTGGTCGAGGCGCCCGAGGAGACGAAAGGCGTCACGGTCAACGACTACACCTACCCGCTGTACCAGTATACGACCGCCTCGCCGGCAGCGGCCCCGCCTTCGGCGGAGCCGGTGCCGGAGGCGCTGACGGGCGAGACCCTGCCGGCACAGAAACTCGACGCCGAGGAGGTCGCGGAGCTGGAGGCGCTGCTGCCCTGAGCGTCGGATCGGCGGTCGCGGCGGTCACGGCAATCGCGACGGCCGCGGCGGTCGCGGAGGCGCGGAGTCGGGCGGCCAGCGTGTCCCGGTGGATACGTCTTTGGGCGTCGAACTCGTCGGTGTGGTATGCTCGGGCTACGGTTCTTCGAGTGCCGGCGCTGTGCGACGGTGTACGCGGGGCTGGACGCCCCGCCGCGGTGCGACGACTGCGCGGGCGAGGAGTTCGTCGAGCTGACGGGTCGGTCGCAGGCCGAGGCGTACTTCGCCGGGCGGCGGTGACGTTTCAGTACGTCTCGATGTCGAGAGAGACGTCGCGGCGCTGACCCTCGAGGTCGGCGACGATGCGGCGGACGACGCGTTCGGCCTCCGCGCGGACCTTCGGCTTCACCTTCTCGACGACCCACTCGAGGGAGACGAACCGCGGCAGATCGAGGGCGTCGGCCTCGGCGGAGTCGGGGGCGTACTCGACGACCATCCGGACGCGGGTGTAGGAGAGCTTCCACCACTCGAAGTCCAGCTCGTACTCGGTGTCGGGCGCGCCGTCGCCGAACTGCCGGACGTCGGTGAGGTGTTCGGAGTACCTGGCGTACCGGGGGAAGTCCAGCAGGAACTCGTAGACCTCCTCCGGCGGGAGATGGACCTCCGTCGAGACCTCGACAGTATCCACGCGGTCGCTTCGGACGGCCCCGTCCTAAGCGTTGCGTCGGCACCGCCTACAGCCGGTCGGCGACGGTCTCGACGGCCGCCAGGCCGTGGACCTCGCCGTGCAGCTGCGGGACGAGCGTCACCGGCAGGTCGAACCGTTCGCGGGCCGCCGCGATCTGCTCCTGCTGGCTCTCGTGGCGGGACCGACAGAGGTCACACGCCGGCTCGGGCTCTTCGATGACCTTGTTGACGACGGCGCGGCCGGCGGGCACGCCGTAGGTGTCCAGTTCGGCGAGCAGCCGCTCGGTCTCCAGCACCGCCATCGTCTCGGGGATGAGCACGACCCGGAACTCGGTGCGGTCGGGGTCCCGGAGGGCGCCGGCGACCCGCTCCATCCGGTCCTGCAGTGCCTCGAGGTCGACGTCGACGTCGGCGTCGTCCTCGCCCTCCGCGTCGTCCTCGTCGCCGCCGCCCACGAACGACCGCACCGAATCCGCCAGCGAGGAGACCTGCGACCGCACGGAGATGAGCTTCCCCATCGCGGAGCTCATCACGTCCGGCAGCTTCAGCAGCCGGAGCGTGTGACCCGTTGGAGCGGTGTCGAAGACGATGTACTCGAAGCGGGGGTCGTCCATGTAGTTCAAGAAGAGATCCATGGCGGCGGCCTCGTCGGTTCCCGGGGCGACGCCGGCCTCGATGACGTCGTCGACGTCGCCGTCGTCGAGGGAGATACCCAGGCCCTCCAGCTCGTCCAGCGCCGCCGTCACCTTGCCGCGGTACCGGGTCGGCTCGGCGCCGACCGTGGCGTCGAAGACGTCCGACAGCGAGTGGGCGGGGTCCGTCGAGACGACGAGCGTCGGGTCGCCCTCGCGGGCCCGCTTCAGCGCCGTCGCCGCCGCGCAGGTCGTCTTGCCGACACCGCCCTTCCCGCCGTAGAGCACGAACTCGGTCACGGTCGATGTTAGTCCCGGACGGCTTAAACCGTCCGTGCCGGGCGGAGCGTCGGGAACACTCCCGGCGTCGCCGGTTACGGCGCGATGATCGCCCGGCCCTCGAATACGGCGATCCGGCTGCCCTCCGGCTGCGGCCTCGACGGACGGCCTCTCGGACGTCCCGCGAGTGCGCTCGTGACGTCTCGCCGCGCGCACGGCGCCCCCCAGCAGGTTCCACGGCCCGGATAAGCGCTCTCACGGGGGCAACGGCGACGGTTCGTCGGGCGACCGGAGGTGGACGACTGAGGACGGAGACTGAGGCGGCCGGACGGAGGCGTCAGTCGTCGCTGGCGACACCGCCGCCGGCGTCGGAGCCGGGCGACGGCGTCGCGCTCGGCGGCGGCGAGGCCCGGACGTCGGCGGACTCCCGCTCGGCGATCACCTCGGCGTAGGCGTCGGGCATCACCTTCACGACGTCATCCAGCGCCGCCTCCCAGTCGTCGAGAACGGCGGCGCCGCGGTCGGAGTCGGTGTAGGCGACGTGGTTCTCCACCAGCCGGCGGAGCAGCCGGCGGTCCTCGGCCTCCAGCTCGTCGGTCGTCGACACCATGCCGTGGTTGACCCGCTCCTCGAAGTCGCCCTCGCGGTCGAGGACGTAGGCGATCCCGCCGGACATGCCGGCGGCGAAGTTCTTGCCCGTCCCGCCCAGACAGACGACGGCGCCGCCGGTCATGTACTCACAGCCGTGGTCGCCGACGGACTCGACGACCGCCCGGACGCCGGAGTTGCGAACCGCGAACCGCTCGCCGGCCTTGCCGTTGATGTAGGCCTCGCCCTGGGTGGCGCCGTACAGCGCGACGTTGCCGACGAGGATGTTCTCCTCGGGCTCGTAGGGGGCGTCGTTCGGCGTGTTGCAGATGAGCCTGCCGCCGGACAGCCCCTTGCCGACGTAGTCGTTTACGCCCGGGAGATGCGGTTCGACAGCGTGGCCCCGACCGCGCGGTCGACGTTGGAGATCTCGCGGTCGAGGTGAACCGGCTCGCCGCGCTCGATGGCGGCCTCGGCGTCGTCGATGAGCCCCCAGTCGAGCGATTCGTCGATCTCGTGGGTCTGCGGCTCGGTCTTGCGGCGCCCGTCGCCGGTCGGCTCCGCCAGCACCGCCGAGAGGTCCAGCTTCCGGGCCTTCTCCTGGTCGACGTCCTCGCGCTGTCGCAGCGCGTCGACGCGGCCGACCATCTCGTCGACCGAGGTGAAGCCCAGCTCGGCCATGATCTCCCGCAGCTCCTGGGCGATGAACGTCATGTAGTTGATGACGTGCTGTGGTTCGCCGGGGAAGCGGCCGCGGAGCTCCTCGTCCTGGGTGGCGACGCCGACCGGGCAGGTGTTCTGGTGGCACTGCCGGGCCATCACGCAGCCGGACGTCACCAGCGAGGCGGTGCCGAAGACGTACTCCTCGGCGCCCAGCAGTGCGGCGACGGCGACGTCGTGGCCGGTCTTCAGCCCGCCGTCGACGGTCACCTTGATGCGGGAGCGCAGCTCCGTCGACCGGAGCATCTGGTTGGCCTCCGCCACGCCGAGCTCCCACGGCAGGCCGGCGTTCTTGATGGACGTCTTCGGTGAGGCGCCGGTGCCGCCGGAGTGACCGGAGACGTGGACCACGTCGGCGTTAGCCTTGGCGACGCCGGCGGCGATGGTGCCGATGCCGGCCTCCGAGACCAGCTTCACGTTGACGTCGGCCTCGGGGTTGGCCGCCTTCAGGTCGTGGATGAGCTGCTTGAGGTCTTCGATGGAGTAGATGTCGTGCAGCGGCGGCGGCGAGATGAGCCCCACGCCGGGCGTCGAGTAGCGGACGTGGGCGATCATCTCGTTGACCTTCTCGCCGGGCAGGTGGCCGCCCTCGCCGGGCTTCGACCCCTGGGCCATCTTGATCTGCAGCGAGTCGGCGTTGGTGAGGTACGTCGAGGTGACGCCGAAACGCCCGGAGGCGACCTGCTTGACGTTGCACTCCTTTTCGGTGTCGAACCGCTCGGGCGGCTCGCCGCCCTCGCCGGTGCCGGACTTCCCCCCGAGTCGGTTCATCGCGATGGCGTTGTTCTCGTGGGCCTCCGGCGACAGCGAGCCGAGACTCATCGACGCGGTGACGAACCGCTCGACGACGGACTCGACGGGCTCGACCGCCTCGAGGTCGACCGGGTCGCGGTCGGAGTCGAACGCCAGCAGCCCGCGGAGCGTCTGGAGCCGCTCGCTTTGGTCGTTCATCAGCTCGGCGAACTCCCGGTACTGGCCGTAGTCGCCCTCCCGGACGGCCTTCTGGAGGGCGCCGACCGACTCGGGGTTCCACTCGTGGACCATCCCCGACGACCGGTGTTCGTACTCGCCTTGGTGTTCGAGCTCGGGGTCGTCGCCGAAGGCCACCTCGTAGCGCCGCCGCAGGTCGTCTCCGACGTCGTCGACGTCGATGCCCTCGGTGCGGGCGGTCGTCCCCTCGAAGTACTCGGCGACGAACCCCGAGTCCAGCCCCACGGCCTCGAATATCTGTGCGCCCTGGTAGGACTCGACGGTCGAGATGCCCATCTTCGCCATCGTCTTCAGCAGGCCGTCCTCGACGGCGCCGATGTACGCCTCGACGGCCGCCGCCTCGTCGGCGCCGTCCGGGCCGGCCACGAGGTCGGCGATGGACTCGTAGGCGAGGTAGGGGTTGACCGCGCCGGCGCCGTAGCCGATGCAGGTGGCGACGTGGTGGACCGTCCGGGGGTCGGCCGACTCGACGACGAGCCCGACCCGGTTCCGGAGCCCGTTGCGGACGAGGTGGTGGTGGACGCCGCCGGTCGCCAGGAGTGCGGGGATGGGGACGGCGTCGGCACCGGCGTCGCGGTCCGAGAGGACGATGACGTCGTGCTCGCGGGCGGCCTCGGTAGCTTCCCGGCGGACCGCCTCGACGGCCGCCTCCAGGTCGCCGTCCGGGTCGAAGGTGATGTCGAGCACGTACGACGACAGCCCGCCGTCGGCCTCGGACCCGTCCAGCCGCCGGATCGCGGCCGTCTCGGCGTCCCGCAATACCGGCGAGTCGGCGACCAGCTGGCGGGCGTGGGCGGGCGACTCCCCGAGCAGGTTGCGCTGGTTGCCGAGCCGGGACTCCAGCGACGTCACCAGCTCCTCGCGGATGTAGTCCAGCGGCGGGTTCGTCACCTGGGCGAACAGCTGTTTGAAGTACGAAAACAGCGGGCGGTTGAACTGCGACAGCACGCTGAGCGGCGTGTCGTCGCCCATCGAGCCGACGGGGTCCTTCCCGTCGCGGGCCATCGGCTCGATGAGGTGGTCCAGCTCGTCGTGGGTGTAGCCGTACAGCGCCTGCCGAGCCCGGAGGTCGCGCCCGTCGCCGGCCGGCGTCGCGTCGTCGTCGGCGACGTCGTCGAGGCGGACCTGCTCGTCGTCGACCCACTCGGCGTACCGCTCGTCGATCAGCTCCGCGAAGATCTCGTCGTCCGGCACGACGCGACCCGCCTCGGGGTCGGCGAGGAACAGCTGGCCGGGCTGGAGCCGGTCGCGGCGCTCGATGTCGCCGAAGTCGGGTTCGAGGGCGCCGGCCTCGCTGGCCATGATGAGGCGGTTGTCGGTCGTCACGTCGTACCGGCAGGGCCGCAGGCCGTTACGGTCCAGCACCGCACCGACGCGGTCGCCGTCCGTGGCGGCGACCAGCGCCGGCCCGTCCCACGGCTCGAGAAGGGAGGCGTGGTAGTCGTACCACTCGCGGCGCTCCTCCGAGACGCGGTTGGCCTCGCCGCGCCAGGCCTCGGGAATCAGCATCCGGAGGGCGTGCGGCAGGTCGCGGCCGCCCTGCATCAACAGTTCGAGGGCGTTGTCGACGCTCGCGGTGTCGGACTGCTCAGGGTCGTTGATTATCGGCCGGAGGGTGTCGATGTCTCCTCGCGGGCGCTGCCCGCTCGAACCCGAGGAGTGGTTCGAAGATGGCCGCTGGCCACCTTCGTCATCACGAGAGACGGCGTCGCCGTCTCTCGAACGACGTCGCTCCCCGCCGTCGCCGAGCGACGGATGCGCGAGGTCGCTCTCGCGGGCCCGCATCCAGTTGATGTTCCCCTGGATGGTGTTGAACTCGCCGTTGTGGATGATCCTGCGGTACGGGTGTGCGAGGTGCCACGCGCCGAGGGTGTTCGTCGAGAAGCGTGCGTGGACCATCGCGAACGTCGACCGCAGCCGGTCGTCGGTCAGGTCGGGGTAGTACGCCGGCAGCTGCTCGGCGGTGAGCAGCCCCTTGTAGATGACGGTATCGCGGTCCAGCGAGCAGACGTAGAACCGGCCGTAGCCGTCGGGCCGGCGCTCCTCGACGGTCGTCTCCAGGTCCCGGCGGGCGACGTACAGCGCCCGATCGAAGTCCTCGGCGCCGGCCGGCCGGACGAACGGCTGGACGACGAGCGGTTCCGAATCGAGCGCGGTCCGGCCGAGCGAGCCGTCGTCCGTCGGCACCTCCCGCCAGGCGAAGACGTCGAGGTCGTGGTCGGCAAGCACCGACTCGGTGAGGTCCTGTAGCCCCGCGGCGGCCTCGCGGTCCTGCGGCATGAACATCGACCCGACGGCGTAGGCGCCGCGGGCCGGCAGATCCTCGATCTCGTCGGCGAAGAACTCGTGCGGCGTCTGTAGCAGGATACCGGCGCCGTCGCCGGTGTTCGGGTCGGCGCCGGTCGTGCCGCGGTGTTCGAGGTTCGCCAGCAGCTCGAGCCCGTCGGCGACCGGTCGGTTCGTCCGGTCGCCGTCGAGGTCCATCACTTTCTCATATCAGTACGTGGTGAATACCCGAATAAGAGACTTCCCCTCAAACACTAACGGGTGGTTTACCCCATACAAGGTCGTATAAGGATTTCTACCCATATTAAGGGCGCATCCGACCGGGAACCGAGGTCACCCACCCGGCGGAACTCACTCCGCTGCGAGCGGCTTGCGGTAGAGCAGGAGCGTGACCGGCTCGCCGTCGTGTTCGAGACGTTTGCGGCGGCCCAGTTCGAAGCCGACCGACTCGTAGAGCGCCTGTGCGGCGGTCTGCGCCGGTGTCGTGTCCAGGACGAGTTCGTCGAAGCCGCGTTCCCTCGCTCGTCGTTCCAGTTCACCGTAGACCCGCCGGCCGAATCCCCGACCCTGTCGGGCGGGCGTCACCCGCATCCGCTTGATTTCTGCCGCGTTCTCGAGGTCGTCCGGCAGTTCCGTGACGTAGCCTTCAGCCGGCCGGAACGCCCCCATCGCGACCATCTCGCCGTCGACCGTCCCGACGAGGAACTCGCCGCCCGACTCGAGGTACGCCGCCTCGGCGTCCGCGAGGTCGGGCTCGGGAACCCCCTCGACGTAGGCGCCGACGTCACGCATCGCTCGCTCGTGGAGTTCGAGGACGCGGTCGCGATCGGCGGGTCGGTAGCACCGGAGGGTCAGCGAGTCGGCCATATCCCGCCATTCTGGGGCGCGTCATACCCGTTTTCCGACCGCTACAACTATCTCTGACAGTGACAGGCGACGGCGTAGTCCACTTACACGGGTGAGCATACCGCGCCGAGCGAAGCGAGGCGCGGTTTCACCGCTCGCGAACGAAGTGAGCGAGTGGAGCGGTAGTTTTTCCCCCAAGTTTTTGCGACCGAGCGGGTTGCGGGCCACCGGCCCGCAACCGAATGCCGTGGCGGCTTCGCCGCCGGCCCCGGCCCCGGCCGCAGGCCGCCCGTCAGGGTGGCCGTCGGGCCCCTGGCACGCGGCCGGAGGCCGCGGTTCAGTACGACTTCGCGAAGTACGCGGTCTCGACGGCCTCCTCGCCGCAGACGCCGCAGGTCTCGTGGACCGGGCCCTCGTCTTCGTCGAGCGGTAGCATGACGATCTCGGCGGCGATCTCGTCTTTGATCTCCGCCTCGCAGGCCTCCGCGCCGCACCAGCCGGTCTTGACGTAGCCGCCGTGGCGGCCGAGCGTGCCCAGAATCTCGCCGCGACCGTGTGCCTCTCGGACGTTGTTCTCGAGGGTCTCCTCGGCGGCGGCGTACAGCTTGGCGTACACCGTCCCGAGGGCGTCGTCGACGGCCCTGGCGATGGTCTCGCGGTCGGCGACCTCGCTCTCGCCGTCCGGGCGGTGGACCAGCGTCGCCTCGCCGTTTTCGACCTCGTCCGTTCAGCTCGTGTTCGTTGAACTTGAAGCCGGGGTTGCGCCCGTCGCGGTCGTCCAGTTCAACCCGGAACTCCCCGTCCAGTTCGGCCGCGAGGTCGGCGGCGTACTCCCGAACGGCTGCCTCCGTGTCGGCCTGCCAGATGGGGACGACGACGACCTGCGTGGGCGCCAGCGCGGGCGGCAGCACCAGCCCCTGGTCGTCGGAGTGGGTCATGATGAGCGCGCCCATCGCCCGCCAGGACAGCCCCCAGGAGGTGGTGTGGGCGGTCCGTTCGTCCTCGTCCTCGTCGGTGTAAGTGATGTCGAAGGCATCGGCGAAGGAGGTGCCGAGGTAGTGGGAGGTGCCGGCCTGAACGGACTTGCCGTCGGGCATCAGCGCCTCGATGGTGGTCGTCGTGTCGGCGCCGGGGAACTTGTCGTGTTCGGGCTTGCGGCCGGTCATCCCGGGGATGGCCATCACCTCCTCGTAGAGCCGCTCGTACTGGCCCAGCCGGGTCATCGTCTCGCTCCAGGCGTCCTCCTCGGCGGCGTGAGCGGTGTGACCCTCCTGCCAGAGGAACTCCTTGGTCCGGAAGAAGGGCTTGGTCTCGGTGGCCTCCCACCGGACGACCGAACACCACTGGTTGAGCCGCATCGGCAGGTCCCGGTAGCTGCGGACCCACTGGGAGATGAATGGCGCGATGATGGACTCGCTGGTCGGCCGGACGGCCAGCCGCTCGTCGAGTTCGTCGTGGCCGCCGTGGGTCACCCACGCCACCTCGGGATCGAACCCCTCGACGATGTCCTTCTCGCGCTCGAGGTAACCTTCCGGGATGAACATCGGGAAGTAGGCGTTGTCGACGCCGGTGTTCCTGAACCAGCCGTCGAGGTGGGACTTGAGGCGCTCCCAAATCGCGTAGCCCCGGGGTCGGGTGACGACGAACCCGCCCATCGGCGCGTAGTCCGCCAGGCCCGCCTTCTGGACGACCTCGGCGTACCACTCGCCGGGGCTATGCTCCTTCGACTCGGTGATGCCGAGTTCCTGCTCGCCGCTCATACCGTACGGTGCCGTAGCGCGATATTAAACCCCGCGTATCGTCGGGAACCGTTCGCACGCCAGGACAGCATACATACCCCGCGACCGCGTCGGAATCACCATGCCGGGGCCGGTCTTCATCGAGGGCGACGGCGTCGAACTGTGCACCG
>PXSC01000087.1 GCA_003023535.1 Halobacteriales archaeon QS_9_70_65
ACGACTGTACGCGAGAATCCTCGGCATGACGATGCTGTCGGCGATCGAGGGGTCCGAACGGCTCGTCAAGTCGATGGAAGCCCGTGGTTACGACGGCGACATCACACTGTACGGCGACGTCTCGCGGCCACCGATCCACGAACTGCTCGTCGTGATCGGATCGTACGTCGCCGTCATCGGGTACACAGTAGTCGCGGTCTACGGGGTGGGACCGTGAGTCGAGACGATTCACCGCTGGTCGACCTCCGGTGTGAAGCCCACACCTACCCCGACGGGACCGTCGGCATGCACGACGTCGACTTCTCGGTGTACCACGACGAGGTCGTCGCGCTCGTCGGCGGCAACGGCACGGGAAAGTCGACGCTGCTGGAGCACCTGAACGCGACGCTCGTTCCGGACGACGGCGAACTCGTCGTCGACGGCACGCCGATCACCGAAGACAACAAACCACACGCGCGGAGGAAGGTCGGATTCGTCTTCCAGGACGCCGATACGCAGCTCGTCGCCCCCACGGTCCTCGATGACGTGATGTTCGGCCTCCAGAACCACGGCGTCCCCGATGACGAGGCGAGAGAGCGCGCTCGCGAGGCGCTCGCGACCGTCGATGCGAGTCACCTCGAAGACCGGATCCCTCACTACCTGAGCGGCGGCGAGAAACGCCTCGTCGGCCTCGCCGGCGTGCTGGTGCTCGAACCGAGCGTATCAGCGTCGTCCTGTCGACGCACGACCTCGACTTCGCCGCGACGGTCGCGGATCGCGTCTGTGTGATGGCCGACGGCAACGTCGTCGGGAGTGGGGCCCCTGGAGAGGTGTTCTACGACGACGCGCTGTTGGCGGAGTCGAACCTCCACCCTCCGAGTGCAGTTCGTGTGGCTCGCGATGCAGGGCTGGGTACTACGGCACGGCCGGTGACGGAAACGGATCTCGTGTCGCTTCTCACAGAAGTCGATGGCGTGGAAACCGTACAGAAACCCTCACGTGATGGCGACGGACACGACTGAGAGCCGTCTTCGGCATCTCGCGCCGCTTCCTCGACGGATCGAAACCGTCGCGCTGCGGTACGCGTGGATGGTCGTCGCGATCCGATCATCCACGCTCGCGATCGATCTCGCGGGAACGACGTTCGACTTCAGGCACTACGTTCCGTAGGTCCGACTCGAACCGGTCGTCGCGCTGACGATCGTCCCGGACAGCCCGGCGGCCACACCGTCCATCGCCTGCTCGCTGGTGCTGTACGGACTCGGCCGGTCGAACGAGTAGCTGAACGTAATCGAGAATCCCCACCGCTCCGGTCGAAATACCGCCAAATGGTCCGGAAGATCGTGAGTACGGGATCGGATCCAGTTCGTGTCCAAATTGCGGGCACCGATCGACGGATTTCCTATAGCGGTATTCGGTATACGTCATAAACGCCGGCAGAGACGAAGGGGGTTTCAACGGCCGCCGCCCACCCTTCGGTATGACGGAGACGATTCGGCTGGCGACGCGGGAGTCGGAGCTGGCGCTGCGGCAGACCCAGCGCGTCGCCCGGGCGCTGGAGAGCCGCCGCCGGGAGGTCGAACTCGTGGAGGTGGAGACGACCGGTGACAGCGTTCGCGACGAACTCATCCACCGACTCGGGAGGACGGGCGCGTTCGTTCGCAGCCTCGACGAGAAGGTCCTCGACGGCGGGGTCGACGCCGCGGTCCACTCGATGAAGGACATGCCGACGGAGTTCCCCGAGAAGCTGGCGGTGGCGGGCGTTCCCGAGCGGGCGCCGGCCGGCGACGTCCTGTTGACCCCGGGCGGTGCGACGCTGTCGGAGCTGCCCGACGGCGCGACGGTCGGCACCTCGAGCCTGCGGCGGAAGGCCCAGCTGCTTTCGTCCCGGCCGGACCTCGCGGTCGAGCCGCTGCGGGGCAACGTCGACACGCGCGTCGAGAAGCTGCTGGCGCCGGCGCTACAGGCCGAACACCGGCGGCGGCTGGAGGCCGAAGAGGAGGGCGACGCGAGCGACGATCGGACCGCCGAGGAGTGGTTCGACGACCGCTCGGAACTGGAGCGGCGGGCGCTCGGCCGGGAGGTCGACGTCACCTTCGACGCCATCGTTCTCGCGGAGGCCGGCCTCGAGCGGATGGGCCTGCTGGAGCGGCTCGAGTTCGAGCGTCTCACCCCGTCGTTCGTCCCGGCGCCGGGGCAGGGCGCCGTCGCGGTGACGGCCCGGGCGGACGATGTCGTCGACGACCTCCACCACGAGTTGGACCACCCGCGGACGCGGGTCGAAACCACCGTCGAGCGGACCGTCTTGGAGACGCTCGGCGGCGGCTGCGTCGCGCCGGTCGGTATCTACGCGGTCCTACAGGGCGAGTACGTCCACGTGCGGGTCCGCGTGCTCTCGCAGGACGGCACCGAGGAGGTCGAAGCCACCCGCGACCTGCCGGTCGAGCGCCACGCCGAGGCCGCCGTCGAGCTGGCGGAAGAGCTGGCCGACCGCGGCGCCGCCGACCTCGTCGAGCGCGCCCGTCGGGAGGGCGACGGATGACCGGGAGGGTCTACCTCGTCGGCAGCGGCCCCGGCGATCCCGAGTTGCTGACGATGAAGGCTCACCGGCTCATCGACGAGGCCGACGTCGTGCTGCACGACAAGCTGCCCGGCCCGGAGATACTGACGTCGATCCCGGAGGCGAAACGCGAGGACGTCGGCAAGCGCGCCGGCGGCGAGTGGACGCCACAGGAGTACACCAACCACCGGCTCGTCGAGCTCGCCGAGGCCGACAACACGGTCGTCCGACTGAAGGGCGGCGACCCGTTCGTGTTCGGCCGCGGCGGCGAGGAGGCCGAACACCTCGCCGCCAACGACGTTCCCTTCGAGTACGTGCCGGGCGTCACGAGCGCCGTCGCCGGCCCCGGCGTCGCCGGCGTTCCCGTCACGCACCGCGATTACACCTCGTCGGTGTCGTTCGTGGCCGGCCACGAGGACCCGACGAAGGAGGAGTCGGCCGTCGACTGGCGCGCTCTCGCCGACACTGGCGGGACGCTCGTCGTGTTGATGGGCGTCGGGAAGCTCCCGGCCTACACCGGCGAGCTGCTCGACGCCGGGATGGACCCGAAGACACCCGTTGCGCTGATCGAGCGGGCGACCTGGCCCGGCCAATGCGTCGCGACCGGCACCCTCGAAGACGTCGTCGAGGTCCGCGACCGCGAGGAGATCGAGCCGCCGGCGATAACCGTCATCGGCGACGTGGCGGCCACGAGAGCGCGCGTAGCGGCGTTCCTGCGGAACGGTCCCGGTACCAAGGAAGACGATCGATAAACCACATGTCGAGATACGAAATCGCCCCGGCCGCGAACCCCGGGGGCCACGGCGACGATGGCTGAGACGGTGGCGTTCTTCCGGCCGGACGACGAGCGGGCCGCCGAGGCGGCCGAAATCGTCGCGGAGTTGGGCGCCGAGCCGCTGTCGGATCCGATGCTCGCCGTCGAGCCGACCGGCGCGGCGCCCCGCGAGGACGCCGCCGTCACCGTCCTGACGAGCAAGACCGGCGCCGAGCTGGTCAGCGAGGTAGGCTGGGAGCCCGCCGGCGAGGTGGTCGCCATCGGGTCGGCGACCGCCGGGGCGCTGACGGAGGCCGGCTACCGCGTCGACCGGGTCGCGGGCCGGCGGGTCGAGATCGCCCGCTCGGACCACGGCTCGACCGTGCTGACCGACGGGTTGGCCGACGCCGGCGCCTACGTCCACGAGACGGTGCTCTACCGGCTCGTCAGACCCGAAGGGGCGGGCGAGGCCGCCGAGGCGGCCGCCGAGCAAACGCTCGACGGCGCCTGCTTCACCTCCTCGCTGACCGTCGAACACCTCCTGGAGGCTGCCGCCGACCGGGGCGTCCGCGAGGCCGCCGTCGCCGGACTGGACGATGCCGTCGTCGGGGCCATCGGCGAGCCGACCCGCGAGGCCACCGAGACCCACGGTATCGCCGTCGACGTCGTCCCCGACACGGCCGACTTCGAGGCGCTCGCCGCCGCGGTCGTCGAGCGGCTGTAAGCACTCTCTGCCCAGCGTCCGCCAGGATAGTGTTTAGTGAGGGGGAATAGCGTCTTTCGGCGGTGACGACGGCGTGCTCGAACGCCCCCTCCCGCTCGCGGGCTGCGCCTCGCTGCGCGCGGCCGCCGGCCGTGCTCGCGTCGGCTCGCTCCGCGAGCGGTCGGCCCCGTTCGAGTCCCCGCCCGACGCCGGCTGACCGGCCGGCTCTCGAGTGATCAAGCACGACCCCCGGCGGCGGCCCACGGTTTATACCCGAAGCCGCGCAACCGACGTACGATGGACGCTCCGGTGCCGGAACTCGAGGCGCGAGCGCGGGCGTGTGCGGATGCCCTCCTGGAGGCCGAGGAGGTACTGCTGGCGTCGCACATCGACGCCGACGGACTGACGGGCGCCGCCGTCGCCGCGACGGCGCTCCGGCGCGCGGAGGTTCCCTTCGAGACGGTCTTCGAGAAGCAACTGGACGCCGATTCGGTCGCGGGCATCGCCGCCCGCGGGTACGACACCGTCCTGTTCACGGACTTCGGCAGCGGTCAGCTGGATATCATCGCCGACCACGAGACGGCGGGCGAGTTCCGGCCGGTCGTCGTCGACCACCACCAGCCGGCCGACGCCGACACCCAGCTCCATCTCAACCCGCTGCTGGAGGGCATCGACGGCGCCTCGGAGCTGTCGGGCGCCGGCGCGGCGTACCTCCTCGCGCGGGCGCTGGCGGCGCGCGGGCCCGAAGCCCGGCTGTCGAACCGCGATCTGGCGGCGCTGGCCGTCGTCGGTGCCGTCGGCGACATGCAGGCCTCGGGGGGCGAACTGCACGGCGCCAACGCCGCCATCGTCGCGGAGGGCGTCGAGGCGGGCGTCCTCTCGGAGACGAGGGACCTCTCGGTGTACGGCAAGCAGACCCGGCCGCTGCCGAAGCTGCTGGAGTACGCCTCCGACGTTCGGATCCCGGGAATCACGGGCGACGAGCGCGGCGCCGTCTCCTTTCTCGACGACCTCGACGTCGACATCCGGGCCGACGACGGGTGGAAGCGGTGGGTCGACCTCACCGACGACGAGAAGCGGGCGGTCGCCAGC
The DNA here is from genome assembly GCA_003023535.1 of Halobacteriales archaeon QS_9_70_65. The sequence goes on from PXSC01000087.1 coordinate 5,089, forward strand.
GCCCTCGTCAGACACGCCGTCTCCCGCGGCGTCCCGGCGTTCGAGATCGACCGCCTCGTGGGGACGACGTACGTTCTCGAGGAGGAAGCCGTCGGGACCGCGCTGCGGGACGCCAGCGAGTTCTCGACGCTGCTGAACGCGACGGCCCGCTACGAGCGCGCCGACGTCGGGCTGGCGGTGTGTCTCGGCGGCCGCGGCGAGGCGCTGGAGCGGGCCCGCGAGCTGCTGCGAACCCACCGACGCAATCTCTCGGAGGGCGTCGAGTGGGTCGAGGAACGCGGCGTTACGGACGAGGAGCACCTCCAGTGGTTCGACGCCGGCGATGAGATCCGCGAGACCATCGTCGGCATCATCGCGGGCATGTCGATGAGCGCCGACGGGGTGTCGCGCGACGTTCCTATCGTCGCCTTCGCGCGGAAGAACGACGCGGAGACGAAGGTCTCGGGCCGCGGCACCGACGCACTCGTCGGCCGGGGACTGGACCTCTCCGTCGTCATGCGCGAGGCCGCCCGGGCGGCCGGCGGCGACGGCGGCGGCCACGATATCGCCGCCGGCGCGACCATCCCCGCCGGCAACGAGGCGGAGTTCGTCGAGCGCGCCGACGAGGTCGTCGGCGAGCAACTGGGCTGAACTCTCCGCGGGCCGTGCGGTCCACTCGCCGGGTCGTTCTGCGGTTCGTCGCCGTCGGGCGGTGCACGTCGGTGTCGAAGCGTGGAGTCCGGCATGGGCTCGAGACGAGCGACGTCCGTAGTCGTACCCACGTGATTTCGTATCGCGAGATGCGGTTTACCGCGGCGGCCTGGTTATATACCCGTCGGCCGAGGGTCGGGTATGAGCGTGGAATACGACCGCCGCGGGCCGGCGCAACGCCGTCGACGACGCGACCGCCGAGGCACTCGGGAACGCCTGGGACCGCTTCGGGGACGACGACGCCCTGGTGGGCGTCTTGACCGGCAGCGGGGGCACCTTCTCGGCCGGCGCGGACCTGGAGGCGATGGACCTGGAGGATCGCCCGGAGGGGTGGCTCGGCTTCACCCGCAGGCGCGTCTCGAAGCCGACGGTCGCGGCCGTCGAGGGTCACTGCGTCGCCGGCGGCCTGGAGATGGCACTGTGGTGTCAGCTACCTACCGTCGAAGCGGTGGGCTTGTCGGTGGACTCTCGTTCTGCCGACACGTACTGGTCGGACGCCACTTCAGTAGCGTTCACGGTCATCACCCCCGACTTCAGGGCGTACCGACAGAACGCCCCTCCAGCGGGGGACTTCTGGCCCCCGCTGGAGTTTCAGTGCAAGTTTCCGAGCAATACTCTTCGCCGTCGCAAACGCTTCGCGTTTGCTGCCCGTCAGACGTAGTCTGACGACCGCATTATAATCCGCATTCGCCGTACGAACAGTCCAAGCACTCGAAGTGTTGCCCGTTGCGATTATCTTCGAGCGTTGTACCACACTTCGAGCATTGCTGACTAGTGTAAGACGGCTCGACAGTCTCGACCACGATTCCAGCCAGTTCCGCCTTGTGTTTGTCTGTTCTTGCAGTTCATGGAACGCCCATTACTGGAACTTCTTGCCGTCGCTGATTCGGTCACGAATCTGCTGTAAGTCCTCAAAGACGATGTGCGTACAACCGTGGTGACGAGCTTCCGCAACAATCTCCTTCGAGCAACGATGAAGATGGTCTTCACCCCACCGCCCGAATCTGTCACTAATGCGGTGGAACGTTAGGTGGGCACTCCGTGTCCCGGTCTGCTGGAGGCTGGCATGGTGTTTTTCGTATTCGCGGCGCTGGTGGTTGAGATAATTAGCATTCCCGACGAACTGGCCTGTCGATGTTACAACGATGTGGTCGTCAACGTTACAGTCCACGCCAAGGACTCTCGAATCCTCGGCTTTCTCAGGACTGTTCACGTCGAGTTCCCGTTCCATCGCTGCATGCAGGTAGAACTCGTCGGATTCACTGTCGTGGTGGACGGTGCTGGTTGAGAAAGAATAGTCGTCGTTGAGTAGATACTCGCCGTGTGGCGTTCTATCAGGGTCGTCAGGCAAGTCGTACTCGCATTCGACCCTGCCGTTAACGGTGGCGAGACTCACTTTGTCACGGTAGTAGGTGGCGGCTCGCTTGTCGTAGACGATACTGAACGTGTCGTACTCGGGCTTACTGGTGTTTTCACCGTCTGCAAGTCGGTCAACGCAATTGTCAATATCGTCGGTGGCGCGTTTGATAGCTTTCTGGACGAGGTTCGCGTGCAGATAGTCGGGTTCTTTTCGAAGGTCGTCGTAGATGGCGGCTTCAGCTTCGCTTTTGCTGGTTACGCAATCTTTGTCGGGATAGCGCCACGCCCAGTCTGCCGTTCGATTTGTGCAATACTGGAATTTGGAGTCGGTGGCGTGGAGGTCACTCTTGCGGTCGTCAGGCACGTCAAGTCGCACCCGAACCGTGCGAGTCACGCCCCACGCCACTTAAACCACAGTAATAACTACTTTTTATTAATGTTTTTTTGACTACGTCGGGGAAGTCAGCAATGCAGGTATCGATGGTTTGTGACATAGACCTTACGCACTCCCTCCCACCCGTGAATGGGTGGGCTTCCGCGCTGTTACCGCTGTGACCTCCGCGTGGCCAGCGAGTCGGCGACGTTCGGCTGCTTCGAGCGGCGGTTCGGCGTCCCGCCGGTCGACGGCGGCACCCAGCGGCTTCCGCACGTCGTCGGTCCGGGGCGAGCCTTGGAGCTGACACTCACCGGCCGGGAGCTGGACGCCGAGACGGCCGCGGAGCGGGGGCTGGTCAACCGCCTCGCATGGGGGGGGGGCGGCGCTGGAGACCGCCGTCGAGCTGGCGGAGGTGATCGTCGGCTTCCCGCAGAGGACGGTCAGGACCGACCGGGCGGCCGTCTACGACGGCCTCGGAGAGACGCTGGAGCGCGGCCTCGCCGTCGAGGGGTGGCACGGCTCCCGTGCCGTGGAGACCGCACGCGAGGGCGCCGACCGTTTCGCCGGCGGCGAGGGACGCGGCGGCGAGTAAACCACATGCTGCGATAGCAAACGGCCCGTCGGCCCTCGCGCCGCGGTCGCGGCCGGGTCGGTCTCGACGCGCCGGCGGCATTTTTTTGACGTCAGAGGGATAGGGACGCGTATGTCAGTCGCACGCGAGACGCTGGAGCGGCTCCGGCAGCCGGAGTACACCGGCGAGAACCGCTGTACGCCGTGCACCGTCGCGAACCTCTGTATCAACTTTCCGGAGTGGCTACTGGCGAAGTTCGACAAGCAGCCGATGCCGGAGGCGGAGCCGGTCCCGCCCGAGGAGTTCGACCCCGAGACGGTGCTGCTGGACGCCGGCGTCGTCGAGCCCTGCGAGATCGGCGACGACCTCTGTCTCACCGACGGCTTCGAGGCCGACTGGCGCGGCCGGATGGGAGAGTTCGCCGACGAGGAGCGGCTCCGGGCGGAGCTGGCCGACCAGCTCGACGTCGACGGCGACGTCAGCTTCGACTCCTACGGCGACGCCTACATCGCCCGCGAGGGCGACTCCCACGTCGGCCAGTGGGAGTCGCGGGCGGCGTTGCTGGCCGATCTGGCGGCCGCCGAGGAGCTACCGGAGCGGGTCGACGGCTGGCCGGCGCTGGATCCCCGGCGGCGCAGCCAGCTGCTCGGCGGGCTGCGGGTTTTCGTCGAGGTATGTCCGGCCTGCGGCGGCGCGGTGACGACCGACACCGAGGTCGTCGAGTCCTGCTGCCGGTCGACGACCGTCGTCGGCGTCGCCTGCGACGACTGCGGCGACCGGCTGCTGGAGGTGCCATACCAGGGGCCGGAGGCGGAGGCGGGCGCCGCCGCCTAGATTCGCGCCGAAGCGAGGTTCGCCTGACCGTCGCCGCCGTACCACCTGACGACCAGCCGCTGACCCGGCTCGAACCGCTGGTCCTCCAGCCGGCGCCGCTCGCCGGGCCGGACCGTCCCGTTCCAGCCCGGCCGTCGTCGAGAGAACTCACCGCGAAATCCGCGTCGGGTGCCGAGTCGGCCGACAGCTGCGAGGTCACGACGCCGAGACCGGCGACGGAGCCGACGAGCGCGACGACGAACACGGCGGCGGCGACCCCGTCCCGCACGCCTACTCCTCGCCGAGCAGCCGATCGACGATGACGTCCGGGTCGAACCGCTCGAGGTCGTCGTACCCCTGGCCGGTGCCGAGAAAGAGGATCGGCCTGCCGGTCACGTGGGCGATGGAGATGGCGGCGCCGCCCTGGGAGTCGGCGTCGGCCTTCGTGAGCACCGCGCCGTCGATCTCGGCGGCGTCGTCGAACTCCGCGGCGCGGTTGGTGGCGTCCTGGCCGGCGACGGCCTCGTCGACGAACAGCGTCAGATCGGGGTCGACGACCCGGTCGATCTTCTCCAGTTGCGCCATCAGGTCGTCGGCCGTGTGGAGCCGGCCGGCGGTGTCGCCCAGCACCACGTCGACGTCGTTGGCCTCGGCGTACTCGACGGCGTCGTAGATGACCGCCGCCGGGTCGCCGCCCTGTTCGTGGGTGATGATCTTCCTGTCCAGCGTCTCGGCGTGCTCTTCGATCTGCTCGTTGGCGCCGGCCCGGTAGGTGTCGCCGTTGGCCAGCACCGACGAGTAGCCCCGTTCTTCGAGCCACCGTGACAGCTTCGCGATGGAGGTGGTCTTGCCGACGCCGTTGACGCCCGTGAACACCATCACGACCGGCGTCTCGGTCTCGGCGACCCGCTTTTCGAAGTCGAACTGGCCAACGGCGATGACCTCCCGGAGCGCGTCGGCGATGGCCCGCCCGACGACCTGCTCGCCGGATTCGACCTGCTTGCGGGTGTCGCCGACCAGCTGCTCGCGGATGCGGTCGGTGATCTCGCCGGCGACGCCCATCTCGACGTCGCCCTGCAGCAGTTCGAGCTCCAGTTGTTCGAGCGGGCCCTCCAGCTCCGCCTCGGTGATGACCGTCTTGCCGGTCGCCGCCAGCGCCGCCTTCTTCGCCAGGCCGAGGTCCTCGTCGGCGGCCGTCTCCTCGTCGGCGGCGTCGGCCGTCGCATCTGCGTTCGTGTCGGCAGTCTCAGTCCCGGCCTCGGCCTCGGCCTCTGTCCCGGCGTCGCCGTCGGCGGCCTCGGCTTCGACGTCCTCCTGAAACCGGCCGAGTTTCTCCTTCAGTCCGTCGAACATCTGGCCTTATTCGTCGTCCTGCTGCTGTTGCATCTGCTGCATCTGCTGCATCTGCTGCTGTTGGGCCTGCTGGGCCCGCTGTTCGAGCTCCTCGGTCTCCTCGTCGACCTCCTCGATTTCGGCTTCCAGCTCCTCGATGCGGTCGTCGAGGGTCTCTTTTTTCCGCTCCAGGGACTCGACGGCACCCTCGCCGTCCCGTTCGGCCGCGTAGCCGCCACCCAGCCCGACGACGACCGCGTCCATGTCCTGGATCTCCGCGCGGACGTAGGCGCCGCCGCCGAGCGGCACCTGGACGGTGTCGTCGGTTTCCAGCGTGGATCTGCTGCATCGCGCCGCCACCGCCGCCGAGGCTCATGCGTCCACCCCGTCGACGTCGATCTGGGTCCGCTTCAGCCCGTGCTGGGAGCCGAACTCCGCGTAGGCCCGCTCGACGGCGACGTCCTCGTTGGGCGCCTCGACGGTCTTCTCGAACTCCTGTTCTCCGTAGCGCGCCGGGAACGACCCCCGAACGGTAAACTCGCTCATGTACGGACGGCGGGCCGCAAGCGGGAAGTATCTTCCCACTCCCGCTTTTTGTACGGGCGGGCCTGCGGCCCGCCCGGCAAAACCTGGTGAAAAATAGCGCGTACTCCTTCGAGCGCTCAGAGGGCGCTCTCGGTCCGTGCGTGCTACGGCGACTCGGCGGCTTCGCCGCCTCATCGCCGCGAACCGCCTCAGGGGCGTTCTCCGAACGCCCCCTCGGCGGATACGAACCCCCAAATCGACGGATCGGTCAATGCAGCAACTTCCTTCGCCGGGGTCTTCGCTCGCTTCGTTCGGTCAAGCCCCGGTGAAACTTATTGATTCAAAGGCCTCCTCCGCGGGGCTTCACCCCGCTCCGACGGTGAACCGCTCGCTCCCGTTGGTCGCTCGCGGATGCTACACTCGAAGGATTATATAACACGGAATCCTTCCAGTATTTCAGCAGGCATCCGCCGAAGGGGCGACCTTCGGACGCCCCCGAGGCGGGTTTCCGAGCGCGAAGTGAGCACTCGGTGGCAGTGAATGACCAACGCCGCGCGACCGATGGGAGCGCGGCAGTTGGAACGAATCGCTATTTTAACTCTTTCCTGCGGGGCGGTGGCGGCGAAGCCGCGACCCGTCCTCGCGTACGGAAAGCGGGTCAGATGTATCCGAGGGCGTCCTCGATGCGGCCGAGTTCGGGGCCGGTCGTCTCCTGGCCGACGACGTACCCCTCGGCGTTGCTTACGAGCCCGGAGCCGACCAGCGGGCCGCCGTAGTTGATGGTGCCGATGTCGGCGTAGGCGTCGAACAGCTCCTCGAGGGCGTCCAGTTCCTCGTCGGTTGTCTTCGGATGACAGAGGACGCCGTCGTCGGTGGCGACGGCCGCGGTGCCGACGGTCCGGACGCCGCCCAGGGCGCCGCGCTCGACGGGCACTGCGAGGGCGTCCTCGACGGCCCGCAGCGCCTCCCGCGTCAGGTCGGGGTGAACGTACGCCCCGTCGTCGTTGGCGAGGACGACGTTGCCGGCGGCGTTGATGCGACCGGGAAGCTCGACGACCGGGCGGTCGGCCGCCGTCTCGATGCGCTCGCGCTCGCGGTCGGTGACCCGTTCGCTGACGAGGATCCCGTTCTCGTTGCCGACGGCCAGGGCGCCGACGGTCATCGAGCCGGCGACGGTCGTCGGGACGGCCGGGGCTCCGAGCTCCGCCTCGAAGGACTCGCGCAGCGACTCCTCGACGTCGGGACGGACGAGCAGGAAGTCGTCGGTCGCGGCGGCGAAGACGCCGACGTAGGCGGACCCGGAGAAGGCCGCGCGGAGCACGCTAGGCGGTCTCTGCTTCGACGACCGCCTCGCCGTCCTCCTCGAAGCGGGCCGCCCGGACCCGGAGCGTCTCCGGGGGCTTCGAGCGGCCGCGCTCCCAGACGGCCTCGTTGATCGAGGGGTCCAGCCGGACGTCCTCGTCGGCGACGTTGAAGTGCTGGGCCAGGTGCGAGCGGACGAGACGCATCGCCTTGTCGGCGCGCCGGCCCTTCGCCTCCGCGAGGACGTCCCGCAGCGGGACCGTCATGACGCGCTCGTCGAAGTCGGCGCTCATTCGTCGGTGTCGTTCCGCCGCCAGTTGCGACGCTTGTGATTGCGGAGCGTGTCCCGGTCGGTCTTCATGATGACCCACGCCGGCACCCGGTTGTTCTGTCGCTCGAGCTTCGAGAGCCGCTTCTTCTTGGCCTTCGACTTCTTGCTCATAGTGGGGCCAACTTCCGTCGCACCGCTTAAATTCTTGTTCCTTTGGGGCGTCGCCCACCCCGCCGTCCGCTCACAGCTCGAACCGCTCGACGGTCCGGTACTCGGGGCCGTCGGCCGTCAGCGTGCTCTCGGTCAGTCGGAGCTCCTCGACCCCGAGGCGCCCGACCTCGGGGTCGTGCTCCCGGATCGCCCGCCGGACGTCCTCCTTGGCGGCGGCGTGGTCCATCCGCGCCAGCGTGACGTGCGGCGTGAACTCGTGGTCGGCGGCGTCGTAACCGAGGGTCGTCGTCGCCGCCTCCAGCGCCTCGTGGAGCGCCGTCAACTCCTCGCTACCGGCCCCGACGCCGAGCCAGACGACGCTGATATAATCCAGCGACGGGAAGACGCCGAGGCCTTCGAAATTGGCCTCGAAGGGGTCGACGCCCGCGGCGTCGACGGCCCGCCCGACGGCGTCCGACAGCGCCTCGAGATCGTGGTCGCCCTCGCCGAGGAACGTCATCGTCACGTGGGCCTGCTCTGGGTCGGTGGGGGTCAGCCCCGGCAGGTCCCGGAACGGCGCCTGTGCGTCGGCCATCGGGTCGGCCAGCCCGTCGAGGTCGACGCTCACGAACAGTCGCATGTCCGTCGTTACCCGCGAGGAGTCTAAGTTCCGGCGGACGCGTCGGGCGGCGCGGGCACCGACCGTCGTCCTCTCCCGGCCGGAGCCCGCAACCCTTACCCGGGCCGGCGGCCAACTCAACTGTATGACCGACGAGGAGCGAGACGAGCCCCACGAGTTCTCCGAGGGCCAGGGGTTCGACGACCCCTACGAGGGGTTCGACATCGACCCGCCGGAGCTGGACGTCGACCCCGACGAGGTCGATCCGGTCGATTCCCGGGTCGTCGCGGACACGCTGGACCGCGAGCAGATTCCGACCGAGCAGGTCGACGACGAGGAACTACTCGACGTCGGGCTGGACTACATGCGCATCAACCGCCACGAGCAGGCTACCGACACCTTCGAGCGCGCCGCCCGGTACACCGACGACGACGGCGTCGAGCAGGAGGCGTGGGTGAACAAGGGCGCAGCGCACGCGGAGCTGCAGGAGTTCCAGCGGGCCATCGAGTCCTACCGGGAGGCGCTGCGAATCGACGACGACTCGGAGCACGCCGCCTCTGCGGAGACGAACCTGGCGTACGCGCTGTGGAAGGCCGGCCGGAGCGAGCAGGCGCTGGAACACGCCGAGCGGGCCGTCGAGTTGGACCCCCGGTTCCCGCAGGGCTGGTACAACCGCGGGTTCTTCCTGCTGGAGCGCGGCCTCGCCGAGGACGCCGTCTCCTGTTTCGACAACGCGCTCC
>PXSC01000088.1 GCA_003023535.1 Halobacteriales archaeon QS_9_70_65
GTACGACTCCGAGGCCTGGTTGCCGGCGAAGCCGGCGTTGAACCCCATGAACAGCTTCGAGGCGTCGGGCAGGTCGGCGTCGGCGGGGATACCGTCGACCTGGTCGGCGCGGTCGGCCGGCATGCCGCGACCGATGAAGCCGGTCCGGCGGTCGTCGACGGTCGCCGGGACGTCGACGGCCTCGACGCCGTTGGCCGTCTCCCGGTCGCCGAACAGCGCCGCCTCGGCCTCCGTCAGGACCTCGGCGCGGTCGGAGGTCAACTGCAGCAGCGCGTCCTGGGTGTCCAGCTCCGGCGTCTCGAAGCTCGAAAGCCGTCGCGGCGGCGGCAGGTCCACGCCCGCCGGCTCGCGGCCGTACCGCTCGAAGTACGGCCGCGAGTAGGCGATCGAGTGGACCAGCCCGGCCGGCGACCGCTCGTATGCCCGGTCCAGCACCGACAGCGCCGACTCGACCCCCCGGCGGTCGGCCGCCGAGGGCTCGCCGTCGGCGTCCAACTCCAGGTAGAGGAAGGCGTGGTGCCGCGGCAGCTTCGGGTTGCCCTGCTCGTCAGTCTCGAGGACGTCCCGCCAGGCGTGCTGGCGGCGCTCCAGCTCGGCGGGGTCTTCGACGCCGGTCGGCACCGGGTCGTCACCGCCGAGGTCGAGACAGGCCGACAGCGCCGAGGCGCCGCCGGCCGCGACGGCCGCCTTCAGGAACTGTCGACGGGTCGGCTCGTACCGGCGAGACATTCACTTTCGGTACGTCCGGAACGGGAATGTGGGTTGTGGTTCGTGCGACGAACGCCGGCCGCCGCGGTCACCCGTCGTCGAACGGCCGGGCGTGTCGCGCGCAGGACGCCGCCTCCCGCAGCTGCGTCTCGACCGGCGCCGGCTGTCGGTGGGCGTCGTGGAGCCGACAGTCCGGTGCCTCGCAGAAGGCCGTCCACGCCTCCAGGTAGTCGTACGCCGCCAGGACGTAGCCGCAGCGGGCGTCGGTCGTCCGCGGATCGTCGGCGACGAGGAAGTCGCCGCCGCCAGTACCTCCCGGGGCGGGGCGCCGCCGGACGGCGTCGGCCAGCCCGCCGGGCAGGCGGTCGGAGACGGCCACCTCGGCGTCGACTCGATCGGCGAGTTAGTCGGCGACGGCGTCGATCGCCGTCGTCGGCGCGCGGTACAGCGTGATCTCCTCGACCGTACCGGGAGTGGTATCACCGTGTGAAACGAGAATCCGGTCGGCGGGGACGTCCCGAGGATGGCGGCATCGGAACTCGATGAAGACGTCGAGTCGGCCGCCGTGGCCCGATGCGAGAAGCCGGCCCCCTCGGCAGGAAAGGACAGGACCGCCCGGACCCCTGGTCGGGCCCCGACCCTCCAGTGAATCGTCCGGCGGTCGCTTTCGGGTCGTCCTCTCGACATCGTGACGTCACAAGGAAGCGCCCGACGTTTATAACATACACATTACTCGATAGAGCAGATCCAAGAGCGTCAGAAGTTGTCCCGTGACCGATCGGTTCGTTCGACCTGAAACGTCAGACGGCTCTGCGACAGGACCGGAACGCAACCCTCTTCCGATTCACCTTTCAATTACAAGATAGATAGTGCTGAAACCGCACTGTCGGTTTCCGGAGTTCGTCGAAGCGAGAAACTACCGTTACAGACTATGGAAAAATCGAATATAACGTACAGCTTTTCCGTTCCCTCGGTTTCGGAGTTCTTCGAAAGGTACGGGCTCGGACTCGTGATGGTCGCGAGCTACTTCGGATCGGGCTCGGTGTTCATCGCGAGCTCGGCCGGCGTCAGGTACGGCTACACGCTGCTATGGGCCGTCGTCGGCGCCGTCCTGCTGGGATTTATGGCCCAGGACATGAGCGCTCGCCTCGGCATCCACGGGGACTCGCTCACCGCGTTCGCCCGCGAGAAGCTCGGATCGACGCTCGCGACGGCGATAATGATCCTCTTGGCCGTCGGCTGCGTGGCCTGGACTCTCGAACTTACTGCTGCCGTGGGAAAGGGCATCGTCATCCTTCTTGGACTGGAAAGCATCGGCTGGCAGCCCTTCGCCTACCTGACGGGGCTCGCCGCGATCGTCATCGGGATTCTCGGCTATAACGCGGTCGAGAAAATCATGGTCACGATGATGATGGCTCTGCTGATCGCGTACGTCTTCGTTGCGGGGGCGAGCAGTCCGGACCTCGTCGCCGCTGCGTCCGGCTTCGTCCCCTCGCTCGAAGCGGCAGGAGCGGTGACACTTGCGGCGAGTATCCTTGGAACGACCGCGCTCTGGCCGAACTTCTTTCTCGAGTCACAGCTCGTCGAGGAGAAGGGCTGGACCGACCGCACGGACATCCCCACGATGCGACGTGACCTCGCGATCGGCTACGCCGTCGGCGGCATCACGACGATCGCTATCGTCGTGGCTGCCGCCGCAGTACTCCGGCCGGCGGGCTACGACCAGCTCGAGACGTTCCTCACGCCGGGCCGGGCGCTCGCGTCCATCCTCGGTGAGTGGGCGACGGTCCTCTTTCTCGTCGGCACGCTCGCCGCCGCGTTCAACAGCATCATCCCCATCATGTGGGCGCCCGCATACATGATCCCGACCGCCCTGGGGGAGTCGTACGCGGACAGCACGCGCGCGTTTCGGCTCATATACGTCGGTGGCGTCGCACTCGGCAGCCTCTCGCCGCTCGTCAACCAGTACTTCGGGTTGAGCGTCATCGATATGGTCATTCTCTTCCCGGCGTACAACGGCGTCGTCGGCCTCCCCATCACCGCCCTGTTGTTGTTCTGGGCCGTCAACGACCGCAGCGCGATGGATGATCGCACGAACAACTGGAAACTGAACGTTCTCAACAGCGCGCTCATCCTGCTGGCCGTCTACTCCGCGTGGTCCGCCGGGCAGTCCGTCATCGACGCCATCCTCACGGGTGGATTCTAAAACGGATGATCGCCGGCGTTCCTGCCGCCACGCTCGCGCTGCTCGTCGTGCTTTCGCTGTTCGCTGGCGTCGGCATCACGGCTGTCGGTCCAGGCGGCGTCTTCATCACCATCGCGCTCGTCGCGCTAACCGACCTACCGCCGCCGGTGGTCGTCGGTACAGCAAGCGCGACGTTCGTCGCGACCGGCCTCGTCGGAACGGAGAGCTACCGCCGCTCGGGCGAACTCGACTCGCACACGGGTCGGTGGATGGCGGGCGTACTGAGCCTTACGGGACTCGTGGGCGCGCTCGTCGGCGTCCGCCTGAACGCGCTGGTCGACGCGGCGACGTTCCGCGTCCTGCTCGGCGTGTTCGTCTCACTGACCGGCGTCCTCGTCTACTACCGCACCCGCCACGCGTCGGTCGAAGATGACTACGACGTGACCGCAGTTCGCGGGACACTCGGCGTCGCCGGCATCGGCGGGTTCGTCGGCGTCTCGGGGGGTCTGCTCGGCGTCGGCGGCCCGGTTCTAGCCGTCCCGTTACTGGTGGCCGTCGGCGTACCGATGCTCGTTGCGGTGGGCGTCGCGCAGTTGCAGTCGGTGTTCGTCGCTGCGTTCGCGACGCTCGGCTATCTCGCCCAGGGCGCAGTCTCCTGGCCGCTCGCCGTCGCGATCGGTATCCCCGAGATCGCCGGCGTCGTCGCCGGGTGGAAGCTTGCACAGTCGGTCAACTCACGGCGACTCATTCGGGCACTTGCAGTTCTGCTACTCGTTCTCGGGCCGTACATAGTGCTTCGGTGACGGCCGACTCTCACAGAATCAGCACCACGAATTGACATTCCCCCGATTTGATCACAAAAACACCATCAGAATTCGATATTGCTTCGGCCGGTGGTTCACCGAACAGTCAATCGGCGTGTTCGATGCCGGGCGCTCGGTGGTCCGCTTCGATGAATCCGAACGCATCCCGGATGACGACCGGCCGATAGTCTCTGACTCCGGGACACCCTGACGTGTGCAGAGGCTGTACTGGCCGATTCAGCATAGCGGAGTACAGAGTATGTGAACCGTCGTATGACATCCTCAGCTACGGCAATCACTGTCAAACTCGACGCCATTTGGCATCTCGAGATGCCCGAGCCGCGATGTGAGGAGCGGTCAGTCGTCGGCGGGTGCCGCCCGGCCGGTCAGCTCGACGTCGGTGGCGTCGACCTCGAGCTCGTCGAGGGCGGCCTGGGCGGCGCGCTTGCCGGAGACCAACATCGCGCCGAAGGTCGGTCCCATCCGCGGCAGGCCGTACGTCGTCGCCGTCGCCATGCCGGTGACGACGAGGCCGTCGTGGGCGACGCCGGTGTGTTCGACGACGGCGTCCTCACTTTCGCCGACCCACATGGAGTCGTGGCCGGGCGAGTCGTGGCCGGGGGCGCCGTAGGAGTCGTCGCCGGTCTGGTCCATGCCGGTGTTGTGGGACTCGGCGTGTTCGATGCCGGGCGCCTCGAGGACGCCGCGCTCCTGGAGCTTCGAGACGGCGACGGCGTCGTGGCCCGTCGCGTCGATGACGAGGTCGGCCTCGACGGCGATGGGGTCGACGCAGGTGATCTCCCGCGGCAGGGCGTGGACCGGCGTCCAGTTCATCACGATGCCGCCGACGCGGTGATCCTCGCGGATGACGACGTCGGTGAACTCCGTCATGTTCTGCATCTTGGCACCGGCGTCGCAGGCGGCCTTGATGAGCCCCGAACACGCCTCGGGGCCGTTGGCGACGTACAGCCCCTCGGTGTCCCGGGAGCGCTTGTAGTCGACGTCGAGGTCCTCCAGCACCGCCTGGGCGGGGTCCCGGACGGTCACCTTGTTCATCAGGAAGCCGCCGAGCCAGAAGCCGCCGCCGAGGTAGTTGTTCTTCTCGACGACACTCCTGGCCGATCGCGCGTGTTACCTCCGCCTCGCCGACGTTCGAGAAGTCATCGAAGTCGCTCATACAACCGTGTGGTACCGGACACGAATACTAAGCCGTTCCGGTCGGTCGACGGATAGTGTTCAGTTACGAGGAAATAATGCACCTCGGCGGTGACGGTAGCGCGTCCGAACCCCCCTCCCGCCCGCGGGCTGTGGCTCACGGCTCGCTTCGCTCACCGGCAGAGCAGAGCTCTGCCGAGCCCTCGCTCGGTTCACTCGCGAGGACCCCGTTCGCGTCGAGGCGCCCCCTGCGGTCGCGCCTCGCTACTGCTCGCTGTGCTCGCGTGTCGTCGCCCGCGTCGCTCCTCCCGCTCGCTGCTTCACGAGGCCTCCCTCGCTGCGCTCGCTCGGCCTCGCTGTCTCCGGCAGTCAGCGATTTCCGGGACGACGAATAACGGTCCCGCGAGCCGTCGTTCGAACCACGCTCCCGTGTCGTCGCTCCCCCATGTCGTTCTTTCCCGCTCGCTTCGTCCCGGGGCCTCCCTCGCTGCTTGCGTCGGCTCGTGCCGCGAGCGGTCGGCCCCGTTCGAACTCCCGCCCGACGCCGCCCGACCGGTCCACTCTCGTGTGACTGAACACAGCCGTTTGACGCGTCGGATACGGTGAACGCCGGCGACCACCGGGCATCACACTCGGGCGGAGCTCGGGCGCCCCGCCCGTCGCTTCGTAAGCGTTACGACGAGGAGCCGAGAAGATCGGCGTATGAGCGACGACGAGGACGAATCGGAAGAACCGGCCGTCGAACTCGGCGACGGCAACCCCGTCGAGGGGGCGCCGCCGGCGCGGGTGGCCTCCCGACTCCACTACGCCATCGAGCGGAGCGAGGTCGTCCGCCGCGAGGGCGACGTCACCATCCGGACGCCGGACGGCCCCCGCGAACTCGCCGACGTCCTCGATGAGACCGACGAGGTCTACTTCGACACCCGACAGGCGTTCGTCGATGCCGTCCACGAAGTCGTCGGGACCGGACCGGTGCCGACCGCCGAGGAAGAGTAGGTCGCGGACGAACGGCAACCGCGCCCCGCGCACGAAGCCAGCGGCCGGCCGCGCGGTGCCATCGCCGCGCAGTCCCGCGGCAGCTTTTTGCCCGCGAGCGATCAACCGTCAGTATGAGCCTCGCGTTCGACCCGGCCGAACTCGACCCGGAGGACATCGGCGAGAAGCAGACGACCCTGGAGATGGACCACGAGACGGCCGTCGAACACGTCCGCGAGGTCGCCGAGGCGACCGGCTTCGGCGTCCCGGTCGAGTTCTCGCCGTCGGAGCTGCTCAACGAGAAGGTCGATGCCGACCGCGACCCCTACTACGTGCTCGGCGCCTGCAACCCGAACATGGCCGACCGGGCGCTCGACGAGACCCTCAAGCAGGGCGCGCTGTTCCCGTGTAACTTCGTCGTCTGGCAGGAGGAGCCGGGCATCCAGCGCGTCTACCACGTCTCCATCATGAAGCTCGCCCGGCTGGCCGGAATCGCGCCGGACAACGACGCCTGGGAGGGAATCGTCGCCGACACCGGCGAACTGGTCGAGGAGTTCTTCGAGCGGGTCTGAGCGCGGGCCGACGGTCCGCGCCTCGCACACGGTGCTGTTTAATTTAAGCGTGAATACGATGCGAACGGAGTGGACAGGACCTCGGAAGCCCCTGCGCTCTCGGCGGCTGCGACTCGCTGTCGTTCGAGAGAGCGGAGCTCTCTCGTGATGGGGCCAGAATCCGGCGGATTCTGGCCGCAAGCGGGAAATCTTCGAGTTCCCGCACTGACGAACGACGGCTCTCCGAGCCGTCCTTCGAACCACGGTCCTCGAACTGCGTTCTGCGGTGTCCTCGCGCGGCGGCGCCGCGCGAGCGGCCCGAGGGACCTTCGGTCCCTCGCTGTCGTCGGGCGACGCCCGACTGCCTGAGGGATCTTCGATCCCTCTCTGCTTGCGTCGTCTCGCTCGCCGAGAGCCCAGCCCCTTCCAGTCCCGCCCAGCAGTGGATTTTCGCCCAGCATCGCTTCACTAAACACGACCTCGCACACCGCCCGGACATCTATTGGTCCGGAGTTCGAAGCAACGACATGGACCTCTCCCCGAGCGTCGTCCGCGAGCACGACCGGACGGCACCGGACCCGTCCGCGACCGAGACGGCCACGTTCGGCCTCGGCTGTTTCTGGGGGCCGGACGGGCGGTTCGGCGCCCTCGAAGGGGTCGTCCGGACCCGCGTCGGCTACGCCGGCGGCACCCGAACCGACCCGTCGTACCACGCCCTCGGCGACCGACCCGAATCGGCGGGTTCCGAAGACACAGTACCAGAACGTACTCTTCGCGGCCACGGCCGACCAGCGGGAGACGCTCGCGACCCTCCTCGGGGAGCGCGGCCTCGAGGCCGACGCGGTCGGGACCCGAATCGAGCGGCTCGACCGCTTCCACCTCGCCGAGGACTACCACCAGAAACACAGCCTCCGGGGGACGCCGGGACTCCGGTCGGTCTTCGAGGAGCTGGGGTACGACGACGCCGAGTTGCGCGAGTCGCCCGCCGCCGCCGTACTGAACGGGGCGGCCGCGGGCCACGACGTCGGCGGGGACCTCGGCGCCGCGCTGGACCGCCGGGTCGGACCGCGGTAGAACGGCGAGCCGGTCGGCCTCACCGGCCGAGCAGGCGTCGGAACACCCCCCGCTCTGACAGCGCCTTGTAGATGTAGAAACAAGGGAAAACGAGGAAGACGACCGACAGCAGCAGGACGAACAGCGCCGGGCCGGACAGCAGCGCCGCGTGTGTGGAGGCAGGGAACATACCTGAGAGAACGGCGACGGCGGCTTAACGGCTTCGAGAGCGCCTCAACGGCCGGTGTCGGTGCCGGCGCCGGCGCCGAACGCCGAGAGGTCGGCCTGGACGCCGGCGACCATCGTCGACTTCCGCCGGAGGTCGGCCGTCGAGACGGGCAGTCGCGGCTCCAGCTGCCGGATTGCGTCGTGGAACGACTCCGCGACGGCCGGCTCGGCGTCGAGGGCTCCCCGGACCGCCTCCCGCAACTGCCAGATGCCGACCGGCGCCCAGTACTCGTCGGTGGCGTGGCGGACGACGAAGACCTTCGCCCGTCGGCCGCGGTCGGACAGCTCCTCCAGAGCCGCCAGCCGGGCGGCGTAGTAGGCGCCGGCGGTCTCCTCGACGTACTCCGAGCGACCCTCGTACCCCTCGCGGTCGGCGGCCATGTACATCTGGCCGTCGGTGCCGGGGTTCCAGATCGACCCGGGCGCTTTCAGCTCCAGCAGCTCGAACTCCCAGTCGCCCGGCGCGGCGACGACCCAGTAGTCGTTGCCGAGGTAGTCGTCGTGCCACACCAGCGTCTCCCCGAGGGTCGGCGCGTTGCGGATCGTCCCGCGGAGGTACCGCCCGACGGTGTCGTCGACGGCGGTGATCGACCACCGGGTCGGCACGAGCCGACGGTTCTCCGCCAGCCCGAGGGCGCCGACCGACAGCACGTTGTTGATCTCGTAGACGTCGAACCCGCGGCGGTAGAGGTAGGTGATGGCGCCCTCAGCGCGCCAGTCGTCGTCCGACAGCGTCCGCTCGACGGCCCGCGGGACCGAGGGATTTTCCGTCAGCCGGGCGTCGTCGGCGCTGGCCCGCGGCCCCCGGGGTGCGGTGACGTCCTCCAGGGGACCCTCGATGTCGAAGCCGGGCGTCTCCGCCAGCCCGAGTTCGACGTCGACCGGCCGGTCGGCGATGGCCACCTCCCGCTGGGTGCCGACGAAGCCGTCCCAGACGTCCGCGACGTCGATTGTCGCCCGCCGCGTGGAGTTCAACAGCCCGGCCCGCTTCTCGAAGACGTCCTCGATGTCGAAACCACAGCGGTACCAGTCGCCGTCGGTCACGTAGCTGTCGGCGGCGGCCTCGTCGCCGACGGGCGCCAGCAGGCCGGCCGAGACGTCCGGGTACGACGACCGGCCGACGAACACCGACGGCGCCGTCGACCCGACCATCGTCCCGCCGGACATGGTCTCGTCGAACCGCGTCCGCGCCGCCTCGATGTGGTCGGTGACCGCGTAGGACTTCTTCTCGGCGAGCTTCCGCAACTCGACGGACTCGTCGCGGTCGAGCCCGTCGACGTACTCGTCGAGTTGCATGTCAACCGTTCGTCGGGAACGAATAAATGCTGTTCGGCTGCGGCCAGCGGAGATACCGGCCGAAAGCGCCGACGGTGCAGGCCTCGACGGCGTGGACTCGATCCTGACCGGTGGTGACGGAGGGCCGCTTCTCGGGGGGTCGCGGCCTCAGACCTCGGTATCGGCGCCGACGACGGTGTTGGTGTCGGTGCCGCCGAAGCTGTCCGTCCCGTCCCCGTCGAGTTTGCCGTCGGAGTCCTCGCCGGGGACGTCGGGCTCGACGACCTCGGCCTCGGCGGGCCCGAAGGTATAGGTTCCGGTGCCGTCAGCGCCCTCCGGCGCCTCGGCGAAGTACGTCAGCGTCACGTTACCGTTGTCTCCGACCTGGTCGGCGCTGACGGTCCCCTGGAAGGTGACGGTCCCGCTGTCGGGATCGAAGCTCTCGACGTCGCCGTAGCTTTCCTCGACCGTCCAGCCGTCCGGCACCTGGTCGGTGATTGTGACCTCGGCGGCGTTCTCGAAGTCCTCGACGGTGACCCGGACACGGTCGGTCTGGCCGGCCGTGAACACGGAGGCGTCGTCGCTCCGGGAGCCGGCGGCGGTGAACTCCGTCGTCACGTCCGGAATCTCGCCCGCGTCGAGGCCGACGTCGAGGTCGAAGTTGACCTGTACGTCGTAGCCGTTGGCGACGCCGGGGACGTTCACCAGCTTGGCGACGACGAAGTACGTCTCCTCGCTTGGCTCCTCGCCGGCCTCGGCGGTCGGGACGTCGACGCTGGTCGAGGCGGACCCCTGTACGGCGGCCGCCCGGGCGACGACGTTCGGCTCGCCGTTGATGCCGGGCTCGGCGCCGTAGACGAACAGATCGACGTGCGGGTCGCCGCGCGTCAGGCCGGTGTTGCCGCCGGCGTAGCGGGTGAACTCGACGGAGACATCGAGCGTCCCGCCGCGGGTTCGCACGAAGCCGGCGACCGCTCGGGAGTCATCGGGGATGTTCAGCCCGACCGTCTCCTCGAACGTCGCGCTCGCCGATCCGTCGTCGTCGACGTCGCTGGCGTCCAGCAGTTCGCGCGCCACGGCGTCGACGGCGGCGTCGGGGTTGACCCGACCGTACCCCTCGTAGGGGTCGCGGTCGCCGAAGTCGTACGTCGGCGTGTGGGCGCGGTGGTGCGGCGCCGCGGTGAACGCCGTCTCGCTGGCCGTCGCC
>PXSC01000089.1 GCA_003023535.1 Halobacteriales archaeon QS_9_70_65
CGGGTCGGCGACGTGCTGCAGCTCCGCGAGACCGCCCGCGAGGCCGACTCCATCGGAGGCCAGTGACCATGCCACAGACCCGAGCGTGTGACTACTGCGGAACGGACATCGAACCCGGCACCGGGACGATGTTCGTCGCGACCGACGGAACGGTCACGCACTTCTGTTCCGGGAAGTGCGAGAAGAACGCCGACCTGGGACGGGAGCCCCGCGACCTCGAGTGGACCGAGGCAGGCGCGGGCGCCCCGGCCGCCGAGACTGCCGGCGCCGAGGCGGAACCGGCCGACGACGATGAGCCGGAGACGGAGGCCGAGACGCCCGACCTCGGGGCCGCCGAGGAGGTCGTCCCGGCGGACGACGAGGAACCCGACGCCGAGACCGACGACGGGCCGGGAACGGACGACGACGAGCCCGAGGCGGCGGCCGAGGACGGCGAGCCGGTAGAGGGCGACACCGGCGACGAGTCTGACGCCGACGCCAAAACGGAGGCCGACGACGAGGACGAGGAGGCGGCTGATGACGGCGCGGACGAGGCCTCCGACGCCGACGCCGAGACCGGTGACGAGGACGAGGAGGTCGAGGCCTGATGACCGAGCGGACCTTCGTGATGGTCAAGCCCGACGGCGTCCAGCGCGGACTCGTCGGCGAAATCGTCTCCCGATTCGAGGAGCGCGGGCTGAAGCTCGTCGCTGGCAAGTTCATGCGTATCGACGACGACCTGGCCCGCGAACACTACGCCGAGCACGTCGACGAGCCGTTCTTCGAGGACCTCAAATCGTTCATCACCTCCGGACCGGTGTTCGCGACCGTCTGGGAGGGCCAAGACGCCGTCGCGCAGGTCCGCACCATGATGGGCGAGACGGACCCTGCCGAGTCGGCGCCGGGCACCGTCCGCGGTGACCTCGGCCTGGACCTTGGCCGAAACGTCATCCACGGCTCCGACACCGAACCCGGCTCCGCCGAGCGCGAAATCGAGCTGTTCTTCAACGACGAGGAACTGCTCGACTACGAGCGGGTCGACGAGGCCTGGCTCTACGAATAGAACTCCACTTTTTGCGCGCTCCGGCGGTCCAGCGCCGAACGGCGCGGACACGCCTCACGCGTGGCGGCCTGCGGCCGCCGCCCGCGGCAAAAACGTGGGGAAAATATGCGCGCGCTCCTCCAGCCGCCTCGCTTCGCTCGGCGTTAGTCGTCGCGCGCTACCGGCGGCTCCCTCCGGTCGCCGCCGGCGAACGGCGCTCGCTACGCTCGCGCCGATGCCCCCGGAGTTACCAACCACCAGCTCCAGCCGTACGATATCAACACCCGCCAGCATACCGCGACGAGCGCAGCGAGTCGCGGTTTCACCGGCGGCGAGCGGAGTGAGCCGCCGGGTAGTTTTTCCCCAAGTTTTTGCGAGGAGAGGTTCCCGCAGCGAGCGAAGCGAGCGAGGAAACCCGACGAGTAAAAAGTGGGCGTTACTCGGGCTTCAGCCCCTCGTTCTGCACCCGCATGACGGCCTCGCCGTCGGGGAGGTTCGGGGCGTCGACGAGCTTGACGATGCGCTTGTCCTGCTTGGACTTCCGGAGGTACATCCGGAAGGTGGACTTGTGGCCGAGGATGTTGCCGCCGATGGGCTTGGTGGGGTCGCCGAAGAAGGCGTCGGGGTTCGACTGGACCTGGTTGGTGACGATGACCGCCGAGTTGTAGAGGTTGCCGACCCGGTCGATGTCGTGGAGGTGCTTGTTGAGCTTCTGCTGGCGGTTGGCCAGTTCGCCCCGGCCGACGTACTCCGCACGGAAGTGAGCGGTCAGCGAGTCGACACAGAGCAGCCGGACGGGGTAGTCGTCGTTTTCGTACTCGGTGGCGATCTCCTGGGCTTTCTCGGCCAGCAGGATCTGGTGGTCGGAGTTGAACGCCTTCGCGACGTGGATCTTGTCGAGGAACGTCTGGACGAGCTCGTCCATGGCCTCGTCGTCGCCGGGGTCGCCGTCGATGTCCCGCTCGTCCATCGTCGCCTCGATGACGTCGCCACCCTGGTCGGCCGGTAGCTGGACGTTCACCGCCAGCTGGTGGGTCACCTGGGACTTGCCGGCGCCGAACTCGCCGTACACCTCCGTGATGGACTGGGTCTCGACGCCGCCACCGAGCATCTCGTCGATCTCGGGAACGAGCGTCTCCAGCTTGCCGATCTGTTCGCGGCGCTCGAGGACGTCGGTACCGGTCTCGAAGCCGCCCACGTCGGCCGCCTCGCGGGCGGCCTGGATGATGTCGTGGGCGCTGGACTCGCCGACGTCGGCGGTGTTGGAGAGTTCGCCCGGGCTGGCGACGGCGATGCTCTGGAACGTATCGTAGCCGTTGTCTCGAAGCTTCTCGGCGGTCGCCGGGCCGACGCCCGACAGGTTCTCGAGGTCTGCCGTTGCTGCCATATCCAAGCGTACGATCGCCCGATACATAAAGTCTCGTTAACACCCGAGTGAAAGTGAAACAGCGGCACGGAACCGACCCGTCGTCGCGTACCGGCCGAACGTTTACCGGCGAGGCGTCAGCCCCACGGGTGTGCGTCGCCCTCCGGCCACAGCGGGTACCAGTACTCGGTGTCGTCCTCGACGGTCAACTCGCCGTCGAGGACGCTGTCGAGTTTGAACTCCGTCCGCGTGTCCCGCTCTCGGCGTCCCGACGGCACGAATGGGTAGTACGACCCCCGGCGGAACGAGTACACCCAGTAGGCGGTCCGGCCGTCCCGCTCGAAGGCGAACAGCGCCGCCAGCAGCCGCGACCCGAACCCCTCCTCGACGAGCGTGTCGGCCGCGAAGTGAACGCTCGTGATCAGATCCTCGAACTCGGAGTCGTGCAGGACGACCCAGTGGTAGCCGTGGGCGTCCTCGACGAAGTCGGCGGTCGTGCCGGTTTCGATTTCGCCGCGGTCGAGGATGGCCTCGACCCGCTCGCGCGCCCGCCCGAAGGCGGTGCTGTCGACGTCGGCGAAACACAGCGCCGCGTCGCCGGTCGGCGCGAACTCCAGTTCCGCCTCCATCGTCAGGTACGCCGTCGACATCCCGAACAGGTCCTCCGGGTCGGCCTCGCGGGTCGCGACTCCGCGCTCGTCGCCTTTCAACGTAGGGCCAGCCAACAGTTTATGAATGAGAACGGGACCACCGACCGTATGAGCTGAACTCGGCCGGCGTCCCGCCGGGGCGGACGCGCGGAACACGGGCGCCGGACGGCCGTTCCGCCTGCTCGCTACACCTCGACGCCGTGGTCCTCCAGCAGCGCCTCGAACTCCGGCTCCTCGAGCGTCGGGACGTCGTTGGCCTCGGCGTCCTCGCGTTTGCTCCGGCCGGGATCGTCGCCGACGACGAGGTAGTCGGTGTTGCCCGAGACGCTGCTCGTCGCCGACCCGCCGCTGGCCTCGACCAGTTCCCGGGCCTCCTCGCGGGTACGGGTCGGCAGCGAGCCGGTGAAGACGAAGGTCAGCCCGTCCAGAGCGTCGCCCGCCGTCTCGACGGTCTGCGGCTCGACGCCGTGCTCCCGGAGCCGTTCGACGACCGTGCGGTTCCGCTCGCTGTCGAAGAACTCTCGAATTTCCTCGGCGACCGTCTCGCCGATCCCGTCGACGGCCCGTAGCTCCTCGACGTCGGCCTCGACGACCGCTTCGAGCGTCCCGAACTGCCGCGCGAGGTCGGCCGCCACCGTCGGCCCCACCTCCGAAACGCCGAGCGCCGACAGGAAGTCCGAAAGCGGCGGCTCCGTGGACGCCTCCAGCTCCGCCAGCAGGTTCTCGGCGCTGGTCTCGCCCCACCCCTCCAGCGCCGCCAGCTCCTCGACGTTCAGCTCGTAGAGATCCGGCAGCGACTCGACGAGCCCCTCTTCGAGCAGCTGATCGACGGCCTTCTCGCCGAGCCCCTCGATGTCGAGACCGGTCCGGGAGGCGTAGTGCTGGATCGCCCGCCGCAGCTGCGCCGGGCAGGCGACGCCGCCGGTGCAGAACGCCATCGGCCCGTCGCGCTCGACGGAGCTCTCGCAGACCGGACACCGATCGGGGAACGCGAAGTGACCGTCGCCGTCGGCCTCGACGACCGTCTCGATGTAGGGGATGACGTCGCCGGCGCGCTTCAGCCGGACCCGGTCGCCGACGTCCACCCCCAGTTCCTCGATCTGCTCGGGGTTGTGCAACGTCGCCCGCGACACCTCGACGCCGGCCACCTCGACGGGGTCCAAAAGCGCGACCGGCGTGAGCCGGCCCGTTCGGCCGACCTGCACCACGACGTCCCGGACGGTCGTCTCCTCGGTACGGGCCGGGAACTTGTAGGCGACGGCCCACCGCGGCGCCCGCGACGTGGCGCCGAGCGTCTCGCAGGCGTCCAGGCGGTCGACCTTGGCGACGGTGCCGTCGATCTCGTAGCCGAGGTCGTCCCGTCGTGCCAGCATCTCCTCGCGGAACGCGACCGCGCCGTCGACGTCGTCGACGCGTCGTGCGTGCTCGTCGACGTCGAACCCCCACCCGGCGACGGTCTCGCGCCGTTCGAGGTGCGTCTCGAAGCCGTAGCCGCCGTCGTCCAGGACGCCGAAGACGAGGCAGTCCAGCGGCCGTTCGGCGGTGACGGAGGGGTCGAGCTGCCGGAGCGTCCCGGCCGCCGCGTTCCGGGGGTTGGCGAAGGGGTCGTCGCCGCGCTCGATGCGCTCGCGGTTGTACGCCTGAAACGCCGCCCGCGGCATGAACACTTCCCCGCGGACCGCCAGGAAGTCGGGGTGGTCGCCGCGGAGCTCCAGCGGCACCGACCGGATGGTCCGGACGTTCTCCGTCACGTCGTCGCCGTACTCGCCGTCGCCGCGCGTGGCCGCCCGGGCCAGCTCGCCGTCCTCGTAGACGAGCTCGACCGATAGCCCGTCGAACTTCGGCTCGCAGAGGTAATCGACGGGGCCGTCGTCGTCGGCCGCCGCCAGCTGCTCGCGGACCCGCTCGTCGAACTCTCTGACCTCGCTCGCCTCGTCGGCCGAGTCGATCGACAGCATCGGTGCGACGTGCTCGACGGTCGCCAGCCCGTCCACCGGCGCCCCCCCGACGCGCCGGGTCGGGCTGGTCTCCGAGCGGAGATCGAACGACTTCTCGAGGGTCTCCAGGCGGTCGAACAGCGCGTCGTACGTCCGGTCGGGGATCACCGGGTCCGCCTCCTGGTAGTAGCGGTGGTCGTGGTACCGTATCGCCTCCCGCAGCCGCTCGACCTGCCGTCGGGCGACCCCCTCGTCGAGCGTCTCGACCGGGTCGAACTCCGACGGCGGGTCTCGAACGTACGGGTTGTCCTCCGGCTCCTCCATCGGCGGTGGATCGGCGCCCCTGGGCAAAAAACCGGGCGAATCCGGCCGCCCGCCGGAGCTACAGTCCGGCGACGTCCTCGATCGCGTCGGTGAGCGCGCGGATGCTCTCGACGGTGTGTTCGCCCATGTGGCCGATGCGGAACGACGTCTCGCTCAGCCGGCCGTAGCCGCTGGAAAAGACCATGTCGTACTTCTCCGAGACGGCCTCGACGGTCGCGGCGACGTCGATGTCGCGGGTGTTTTCCACACAGGTCACCGTCTGCGATTCGTAGCCCTCCTCGGGGAAGGTGTCGAGGTGCTCGCGGGCCCACCTGCGGGCGTACTCGGCCATCTCGCGGTGGCGCCGGTCGCGGGCCTCGTGACCCTCCTCGAGCATGTGCTTCATCTGCTCGCGGTAGGCCAACATTAGCGGGATGGCGGGCGTCGAGTGGGTCTGGCCTTTGCGGTCGTAGTAGTCCAGACAGCGCCGGAAGCCGCCGTACCACGACGCCGAGTCCGTCTCCAGTTCCCGCTCGTAGGCGGCCTCGCTGACGGTACAGACGGCGAGTCCGGGCGGCATGGCGAAGGCCTTCTGCGTCGAGGTGAAGATGGCGTCGACGTTGTGGCCCTCGATGTCGATGTGGTCGCCCCCGAGACAGGAGATGGCGTCGACGACGAAGTAGGTGTCCGGGTAGTCGCCCAGCAGGTCGCCGATCGCCTCGATCGGGTTGCGGACGCCCGTCGAGGTCTCGTTCATCACCGTCGCGACGGCGTCGTACTCTTCGTTCTCGAGGGCGTCGTGGACGTCCTCGGGCTTGACCGCCTCGCCCCACTCGTAGTCGATGCGGTCGACCGTCTTGCCGAGTCGCTCGGCGACGTCGGCCTGTCGCTCGCTGAACGCGCCGGCGGTGGGCACGAGCATCCGGTCGTCGACGAGGTTCAGCGTCGTCGCCTCCCAGAACTCCGTGCCCGAGGCCGTCAGGACGATGACCTCCTGGTCGGTGTCGAGGAACGTCTTCGTGTCCTCGACGATGGTCGTGTAGAGGTCAGTCATCCGGTCCATCCGGTGGCCGAACATCGGTTCGCACATCGCCTCGATGACGCCCTCGCGGACCTCCGTCGGCCCCGGAAGGTACAGCGTCTTGTCGGGATACTTGCCCGTGTACTCTCGTTTCTCTGTCACCGAACCACCTCGAGTGGGTGGAACCTGACGACGAGGGTCTATGGGAGTTTTGATACCGGGCACGACGGAGCTGCCGGGTGCCACCGGACGACGATCGGTACGGACCGGTCCCGATGCGTCCGAGTGACACGGATCGGCGCAGGGACGGTATTTGCTCCATCTCAGAAGAAATAAACCGGGGCCGTCCGCCCCTCCAGTGTGCGCAGACGAGCATTCATGACGGCGGTCGGGGTGACCGCGGGGTGGACGCTGCTTCCGGGAACGGCCGGTGGAGCCGACACCATCCCCGATCTGGCGTTCGATTCGACGAGTAGCCTGCTCGACGCCGACGGGGAGACGCTGACCGACGACTCGCTGATAGCCGTCCGGGCGGAGACGACGGCTTACAACGCCGACGAGGACGGTAACGGCGACGCCGTCGACTACCCCGACGGGACGGACATCCCGCTCGTCGCGGTCGACGGTAGCGTCGTCGGGTTCGGCGCAATGTTGGTCACCGACGACGCCGACTTCTCGTACGGCAACGAGGAGTTCGTCCTGAACGTCTGGGACGCGGAGGTCGGCGGCGGGACGGTGCTGTGGGACGAGGGTCACGGCCAGTTCTACGACCTCTCGCAGTTCTCGCAGTTCGAGTCCTACGCCGAGGATCGCGGCTACACCGTCGAGGCGACGACGGACCTGGAGTCGGACCTCGCCGACGCGGACGCCGTCGTCGTCACCTCGCCTTCCGATTCGTTCGGCGACGCCGAGAAGGACGCCCTCTCCTCGTTCGTCGCCGGCGGCGGGACGGTCCTTCTGTACGACCAATCGGACTTCGACGACTTCGACGAGACGGACAACCTCGACGACATCGCGTCGGCGCTGGACCTCGGCTTCCGGTTCAACGACGACCAGGTGCTCGACGACGACAACAACGACGGGCCCAACTACGTGCCGACGACGGGGCGGTTCAACGAGTCCTCCTTCGATTACTTCGCCGACCGGGAGGGCATCTCGACGACGGGGTTCCAGCGGGGCGAAACCTACGAGGCCACCGTCGAGAGCGTCGCCGACGGCGACACGTTCACCGTCCGCTTCGAGGACGGCAGCACCGAGGAGATACGCGTCCTCGGGGTCGACACGCCCGAGTCACCCGACGCACAGCAGTTCGAGCGGCCCGCCGAGTGGGAGGGCCTGGCCAGCGACGCCCGCCCGTCGGTCGAGGAACTCGCCTTCGACTCGACCAGTAGC
>PXSC01000090.1 GCA_003023535.1 Halobacteriales archaeon QS_9_70_65
TTCAGCTCGAAGCCGGCCTCCTGCATCCGGCGGTAGTTGCCGTCCGACATCTCGAACTCGTTGACGTTGCAGAACTCGGCGGCGCCCTCGTCGAGAAACTCGAGGAACTCCGGCTCGGCGCGGATGCCCGGAATCTCGAAGGCCGGCGTCAGCCCCTCCTCGCGGGCGACGTGGAGGATCTCCTCCCACTCGGTGCCGTGCAGCTCGCCCCACAGCTCGTACGGCGGGTGGAACCGTATCTCGTCGAGGCCGGCCTCGGCGAGGCGGCGCATGTTCTCGCGGCCGCCCGTGATGCCGGTGTAGAGGTGGGTGTGATGGTCGGCGCCGAACTCCTCTTTCAGGAGTTCGAGGTAGTGACAGGTTCGCTCCAGCGCCTCCTGTGGCTCGCCGCCGGTGATGGATGTTCCGAGGGCGTCCATCCGCTTTGCCTCCCCGAGGACGTCGGCGTCGGACTCGACGGGCCGCTCGTTGGCGTACACCCGGTTGACGTTCTTGCGGTTCTCGCCGAGCGGGCAGTAAAAGCAGTCGCGCTGGTCACAGTAGCCGTAGACGAACAGCACCATCTTCCCGCCGACGGCGCACTGTTCACAGCCCTTCGAGATCATTCGTTGGAACACGTTTTCCGCCCCAGCCGCAAAAGTCGTGCGTTACGACTCCCCGCCGGGCACTGCCGGACCGTTCCGCGACGCTCCGCCGGTAGCGCAACCTATTTGTTCCACTTCAGGAATGTGCGAGTATGGGTCCTCCCGACATCAGTCGCAGACGTGTCATCGCGGCCGCCGGGGCGGCCACGCTCGCCGGGTGCACCCAGCTCACCGGCGGCCCGTCGTACGACTCCTCGGACTTCGAGATGGAGTTCAGCATGGAGTGTGCCGACGTCGACCCCGAAGAATATGTCGCGCGCGTCTCCTGGGAGTGGACCGCCGACGAGGGCGGGTCCTCGCCCGGTGACAGGGTCGTAATCTACTGGGACGAACGCAAGTGGGACGTCGTCGACCCCGAGTTCGAGACCAGCGAGTCGGTCACGTTCGAGGGACGTGGGTCACCCGACGGGTCAGATACCACCGTCGTGTTCGACCACGACGACGAGAGCGCGGACAGCGACGCGACGCACGTGGCCGCGTGCTCCCTGTCACCGAAAGGCGACTACGACCGGGACGTCCGGAACGTCTTCGTCAAGTACTCCCACCGAACGGAGGGCGATGATGAGGTATCGACGCCGGAGAACGGCACGCCGAAGTACTCCAGCACGTGGGAGACCGCCGACGAAACCGACCAGGCTGAAGTGTCCTGTGACGGCGAATGACCGGGCCGCCGGACCGGCCGCCCGACCCCCATCGTCGTACGACGAACTCAACTGCGCCGAAAGACTAGACGGGTCCATGGAGCCGACCCGACGCCGGGTCCTCGCGGGCGCCGGCGCCGCCGCGGTCGCCGGACTCGCGGGCTGTTCCGGTCGGCCGACGCTCGAGGGCGCCGCCTTCGCGGCCGCCGGTGCCACGCTGCCGCGGGACGTCCAGCGGGAGACCGGCTACACCCACTACCGCACCGGCGAGACGACCGCTTCCCGGCGGTTCGAGCGGTTCGGGCTCGGCCGGACCGTCGAGGTGACGAGCGTCGTCGCCGAGTACGACCGGGCCGTCGAGCTAGGGCTACTCGGACGGCGGGTGCAGGCGGCGGTGTTCGCGGTGTTCACGACGCCGCGGGTCAGGATTCTCGGCCGGGAGTACAACCCCGTCACCGAGATGACGCCGACGGAACTGGCCGAGGCCGCCCAACGGCGGTACGCCGACTTCGACGACGTCACGCCGGTCGAGCGTTTCGAAGGGGCGGTCGGCGGTCGGCCGACGCCGGTGACGCGGTTCGACGCCGACGCCCGGCTGCTGGCCGTGGGTCGCGGGGTGGACGTCCACCTCTACGTGAGCGGGGCGGTCGAACTCGGCGGCGAGTACGTCGTCGCGCTGGCGGTCCACCCGCGGGCGCTCGGCCGCCGGGCGGCGACCGTCGAGCGACTGATGGCCGCCGTCGACGCCGCCTGACCGGGGGCCCAGGGAGAAGGGTCTCGAGCCATCGCGCAAAATCCACGCACGACGACCGATGCTCCTGCTCTTCCGTGTCGACCTCGACCGTCGGAACCCGGAACTGAGGAAGACTTATACCACGCGGGAAAAGTCTGCGGTACGCAGCATGCAAAATAGCGCAACTGACACGACCGAGGCGTCAGCACACCGCCGCGACGGTATCAGCCGTCGAGCCCTCCTTGCGGTGGCAGGGGCGGGTATCGCCGGATCCGTCGCCGCGGTCGGTACAGCGCGTGCCGCGTATGCGCCCTCCGACCAGAACCTCTCGTTCACCTGCCGCTCCTCCTACGACAATGATGTCGTCGTGACGGCGTCGTGGACGTGGGAGGACGGCTACTCAGGCGAACCGCGGGAGGACGGCAATTCCGGCGAACCGCCGGAGGACGTGATAGTCATCTACTGGGACGGTGCCGAGTGGGAGGACAAGCGCTACAAGGAATACCGGACCACCGACGGCGTCTGGTTCGAACGCCGCCACCGTGAGGACGGCGTCCGGGGAGTGGAATTCAGACACGACGACGTGTCGGCCTCCGGAGACACGGAGTACGCCGCGAGCGTACGGCTCCAGCCCGACGCCAGGGACCCGAACGTCTACCTCGACTACACCCACACCTACGGCGACACGGAAATCCTCAAGGTGGACGTCGGCCGGGACAGAGACGGCCGGCCCAACTCGACGGTGCGAACCTCGGACGACGGAAAAAAGTGGGAGAAGAACCGCCGGCTGGACGCCTCGGAGTGCGACCGCTGACTCCGGGTGTGTACGCCGCGCCGGTCACGACGGTCCGACCACTCCGCTTCCGTCTGGGGCCGGACCCTCGCCGGCCGCGTCGTGCGAGCGACCCGCCGACGGTCGGCCCGGCGACGTTGACCGGTTGCGGGAACTCGAAGCGATTGCCGACCGACCCGAGGCGTCCTGCGACGGCGGCTGACCGGGCCGTCGGTACCGGTCCGGCCGGCCGACCGGCCGCGGTCGCGGGCACCGGAAGGGAGAAAGAACTTAATCCGTCGTCGAGAATTGCCGACGAAACCGATGCCCCTGGTTCTCCGTGTCGACCTCGACCGTCGAAGCCCGAAGTGAGGAAGACTTATGCCATGCGGGAAAAGTCTGCGGTACACAGTATGCAAAATAGCGCAACTGACACGACCGAGGCGTCAGCACACCGCCGCGACGGTATCAGCCGTCGAGCCCTCCTCGCGGTGGCAGGGGCGGGTATCGCCGGATCCGTCGCCGCGGTCGGTACAGCGCGTGCCGCGTATGCGCCCTCCGACCAGAACCTCTCGTTCACCTGTCGCCGCTCCGGCAAAGATATTATCGTGACGGTGTCGTGGACGTGGGAGGACGGCAACTCCGGCGAACCGCCGGAGGACGTGGCCGTCATCTACTGGGACGGTGCCGAGTGGGAGTACGCCGATGAGTACCGGACCACCGACGGCGTCCGGTTCGAAGGCCCCCACAGCGACGACCGCGTCCAGGGACTGGAGTTCAGACACGACGATACGTCGGCCTCCGGAGGCACGGAGTACGCCGCCAGCGTGCGGCTCCGGTCCTTCACCGAGGACTCGACCGTCTACCTCGACTACACCCACACCTACGGCGACACGGAAATCCGCGAGGTGAGCGTCGGCCGGGACGACGACGGCCGGCCCGACTCGACGGTGCGGACCTCCGACGACAGAGGAAAGTGGGAGAAGAACCGCCAGCTGACCGCTTCGGAGTGCGGTTACTGACTCCGAGCGCGTACGTCGCGCCGCCCACGACGGTCCGACCACTCCGCTTCCGCCTCCGACCGGATCCCGGCCGCCCGGCTGCCGGTCGCCGACGCCGGCCCCGGCGAGGAGAAGGAACTTAACCCGTCGCCGAGAACTGCTCACGACGAGCGATGCTCCTGCTCCTCTGTGTCGACCTCGACGACGACCTCGGTCGCAAGACCGACTTCGAGACGCCGGTCGTCGGCCGCGACGCCGTCGAGCGAAATCGACGACGACCGCGAAAGCGTCGAGGTGGCGGTGGTCACCGGCACCGCCACGGCCGACGTCTCGGCCAACCGCACGGTCGGCGACGAGGTCGACACCGTGCTGGCGTCGCTGTCGACCGCCGAGGACGTCCGGGCGCTGGTGGTCACCGACGGCGCCCAGGACGAGTCGGTGCTACCGGTCATCCGCTCGCGGATGCCCATCGACGGCGTCCGCCGGGTGGTCGTCCGGCAGGCCCAGGACCTCGAGTCGATGTACTACACGTTCAAGCGGGTGCTGGCCGACCCCGAGACCCGCGGCACCATCCTCGTCCCGCTCGGCATCCTGCTGCTCATCTACCCGGTGGCGATCGTCGCCGACGAACTCGGCCTGCCGGGGTCGACGCTCGGGGTCATCTCGGCGCTTTTGGGGCTGTACGTCCTCTTCCGGGGGCTCGGGCTGGAGACGGCCATCGACGACCTCGTCGAGCGGGTCCGCGTCGCGCTGTTCGCCGGCCGCGTCCAGTTCGTCACCTCCGTCGTCGGGGCGGCGCTCGTAGCGGTCGGCGCGGTCGGCGGGGTCGAGGCGGTCGACGCGGTCGCCGACCCCGACCCGCAGGCGCTCGGCGCGACCGTCGCCTTCGTCTACGGCGCCGTCCAGTGGGTCGCCGCCGGCGGCGTCGTCGTCTCGCTCGGCCGCATCACCGACGAGTACCTCGGCGGCGGCTTCCGCTGGCGCTACCTCAACGCGCCGTTCTACGTCGGCGCCATCGCGCTCGTGCTGCACGGCCTGACGGCGTTTTTCCTCGGACAAGGGTTCGCCGACCTGTCGTACCTGGCGGCGACGCTGACGGCCGGGACGCTGCTGGGGCTGGCCAGCACGCTCGTCTTCGCGGTCGTCGAGCAGCGCTACCCGCAGGATCCCGACTCCGGGCTGGCCGGCTGACCGGTCGGCCGGTTACCCGGTCGGCCAGCTACCGGACCGCCACGGCGGTCACGTCCGACAGCCCGAGCGAGCGGTGTCGCCAGCCGTCGTCCGCCCGGACCAGGACGGTCCCCGGCTCCGTGACGACGTACGTCTCCTCGCCGTGGGCGACGCCCGCGACCGGCTCGGTCACCGGCAGGTCGACGACGCGCCAGCCGTCGCCGTCGCGCTCGTACAGCGCGTCGGCGGTCGCGGCGTGAACTCGGTCGCCGTCGGCGGCGACGACGCGGAACGACCCCTCGACGTCGACCACCCAGCCGTTGGCCAGCCGGTACAGCCCCGCCGGGGTCGCGGCCAGCGGCCGCCCCGTCGCCGCCACGTCGGCGATGTCTTCGAGGCCGACGGGCGTCCCGTCGAGCCGGTGGAGCCCGTCGGCGGCCGCGACCAGGTCGCCGTCGACGGCCCGGACGTCGGACAGGTCGGCGAGCGTCGCCCAGTCATCGCCGTCGCGGCGGGCGACCCGGCCGTCGCCGGCCGCCACGAGCCCGTCGTCATCGTGGTCGTGGGAGCCGACCGCGTCGGCCGGACCGAACCCCGTCGGCTCGAGGCCGTCGCCGGTCCCGACCAGCAC
This sequence comes from Halobacteriales archaeon QS_9_70_65, assembly GCA_003023535.1. The sequence continues at coordinate 5,593 of PXSC01000090.1, forward strand.
GTCCTCGGCGGTCGCGACGGCGACGCGGCCCCCGGCGGCGGCGACGTCCCTCGCGTCACACCGCCGCTCGAGGCCGAACTCGCCGACGACGTCGCCGGCGATTTCCACCCGGACGACGCCGGCACCGGCGGCGACGAACGCCGTCGTCGCCCCCTCGCGGCCGGCGTAGACGCGCTTCTCGTCGATGCCGATGTCTTTCATGGCTGCACTCGGCGGCCTGGTGTCGAAAGCGTTCGGACGGAAGCGGTCGGACGAAGCATCAGACCGGCTCCGACCGGGTGCGGTGGCGCTCGAAGACCCGCTCGCCCCACCGGACGGCGGCCTCGTCGTCGGCGAAGACGGCGCCGGCCAGCGTCCCGTCGTCGTAGCCGAACAGCCCCAGCCGGTCGTCGTCGAAGAGCACGACCGCGAACGGCAGTTCGCGGTCTGCCGGCCCGCCTGGACCCGCCCGTGGATGTCCGAGAGGTACCGCGGCATCCCCGACGGCGACAGACACCGGAGCCGGTCGGCCGTCTCCGCCAGCGCGTCCAGCCGCTCCAGCGGCCGCTCGGGGGCGTGCCGCCCGGGGACGTGGACGTGGCCGTGTTCGAACAGCGACAGCGGTAGATGGACGTCCGCCGGGACGGTCTCCAGCAGCCGCTCGGCGGCCGCCAGCCGCCGGAGCCGCGTCAGGTAGGCGTCGTGGCGGCGCCACGCCAGCCGGCCCATCCTCGTCAGCCGGTAGCCGCCGTCCCCGTCGACGACGAGCCCCGCCGCCTCGAGCTCCCGGAGCCCCTTGTAGACCGTCGAGCGGGCGACCCCGAGGTCGTCCCGGAGCGCCCGCTGTGTCGTGGGTCCGTCCGCGAGCGCCTCCAGCATCGGCGCGCGCTTCCGGAGCGCGTCGAGAAACGGCGGACCCCCCTGCGGCTCTGTCATCGGCGGGCCATTGGGGCGCCGGAAGTAAATCACCCCTGCCGGCGTGTTTCGACCCTCGAAACGCGTCCGACGTCCCGAAACACGTCCCGGGAGGTAACCTGAAGAGAGTACGGACGGAAGCCGAACCGCACCCGCTGACGCCGTGTCTCTCCGCCGGCCGGCCCGACGCGGCCGTGCCGGTATCACTTTGCCGTCGGACCCCGACCTCCCGTGTATGCACGTGTTCGGTTCGAGCGGCGTCCGCGGCCTGGCGGGGTCGGAGCTGACGCCGCCGTTCGTCGGCCGCATCGCCGCCGCCGCCGGAACCGCACTCGGGGCGACGACGGTCGGCGTCGCCCGAGACACCCGCACGACGGGGCGACTGTTCGCCGACGCGGCCGCCAGCGCCCTGGCCGGCGTCGGCTGTGACGTCCACCGACTCGGCGTCGCGCCGACGCCGGCCGCCCAGGCGTACGCCGAGCGGGCGGGCGTGCCCGTGGTCGTCGTCACGGCCAGTCACAACCCGCCGGCGTACAACGGCGTGAAGCTCGTCGGTGCCGACGGCGTCGAACTCGGCCGCGGGACGCTGAAACGGGTCGAAAAGCGGCTGCTCGAGGAGTCGTTCGAACTCGTCGGCTTCGACGCCGTCGGCCGCACCCGCGAGGTCGACGGGGTCCGCGAGGCCTACGTCGACGAGCTGCTGGAGGCGCTGGCCGCCGACGGGGTCCGCGAGCGGGTCGCGGCCGCGGAACCCACCGTCGTCGTCGACCCGGGCCACGGCGCGGGCTGTCTGACCACCCCCGGCTTCCTCCGGCGGCTCGGCTGTCGCGTCCACACGATCAACGCCACCCCGGACGGCCACTTCCCCGGCCGGGACCCCGAGCCGGTGGCGGCGAACCTGGCGGATCTCCGGCGGTTCGTCCGCGCGACGGACGCCGACCTCGGAATCGCCCACGACGGCGACGCCGACCGTGCGGTGTTCGTCGACGAGACCGGCACCCACGTCGAGGGCGACTCGGCGCTCGCGGCGCTGGCGGCCGCGGAACTCGAGGCCGGCGACGTGGCGGTCTCGGCGGTCAACGTCTCCCAGCGGCTCGTCGACGTCGCCGACGCCGCCGGCGCCGGCCTGGAGCTGACGCCCATCGGCAGCACGCACATCATCTCCCGGATGGAAGCCCTCCGGGCGGCGGGCGAGACGGTGCCGGTCGCCGGCGAGGGCAACGGCGGGATCTTTTTCCCCGGCTACCGGCTCGCCCGCGACGGCGCCTACACCGCCGCCCGCTTCCTCGCGCTGGTCGCCGACCGGCCCGCGAGCGAGGTCGTCGCGGCGTACGACGGTTACGTCAACGTCCGCGCGAACCTGGGGTACGACGGCGACGGCGAGCGGGCGGCGCTGCTCGAGGCGGCCGACGCCTACGCCGCCGCCGCCGACGCCGAGGTGACGACGCTCGACGGCTACCGGCTCGACTACGGCGACGGGTGGGTGCTGGCCCGCCCGAGCGGCACCGAACCGCTCGTCCGGGTGTACGCCGAGGGACCGACCGACGACCGGGCCCGGGCGCTGCTGGACGGGATGTGCGAGGCCATGGAGGCCGGGCGTCAGGGCGGGTCGTAGCGCTCCAGCGCCGCCGTCAGTCGGCGCCGCCGCTCGCGCAACTCCTCGAGTTCCTCGGCGACCGCGCCGGACGCGAGCCGCCGGCGCTCCGCGTCGGTCAACTCGGCGCGGGCGACGGCGGTCTCCCGGAGCCGGTCGTAGTCGTCGTCGCGGGTTCGCGCCCGCACCGCCCGCACCGCCCGGACCGTCTCCTCGCCGGCGAAGCGGTCGACGACCGACAGCAGCTCCTCGCTGCGGAAGCGGAGCCGATCGGCCGGCGGCGGCGGCCAGCCGACGCACAGCGGCGCCGCCGACAGCTCCTCGAGGTACGTCCGGTTCGTCGCGACCCGGCGCTTCAGCAGCGACGGCTCCTCGACGTAGTGCGAGAGCTTCGACGTCGAGTACCCCGCGTACTCCAACAGCTCCGGGACGGGGTGGTCGCCGGCCGGCGTCGACTCGACGTACGCCTGTAGCTCCGACGGCGGCGCCCGAACGTCGACGAGCGGGTAGCCGGCGGCCGTCCGAACGACGCCGAGGAACTCCCGGGCGGGCGCCTCCCGGCGGAAGGCGTCGAACGCCTCCGTCACCGCCCCGTCGTAGCGCTCGATCGGCTCTCGCAACCGCTCGACGGGTGCCTCGAGGTCGGCGTCGCCGAGCCGCCGTAGCCGCTCGAGGTCGTCGATCCGGTCGTCGACCTCGCGGCGCCGGCGCTCGGCGATCCGGTACGCCCGGCGGTAGCGGTCCTCGACGGCCGACAGTTCCTCGCGGTAGTCGGCGTACCTCCGGGCCGGCGCCAGCGCCTCGCGGGCGGCCTCGAAGTCCGCCTCGGTCAGCGACGTCGAGACGCCGCTCGTCTTGACGTGGTCGTCGGCCGCGAGGAACGCCTCGCTCTCGGGGACGTCCTCGGGGATCGATTCCAGCGTCTCCGAGAGGGCGTCCCGGAACTCGACGTACCCCTCGAAGTCGTCCCAGTCGGTGGCGCGGTCCTCCCAGCGGTCCAGCACCTCGGCGACGGACTCGTAGGCGTCGGCGACCGTGTCGACGGCCTCGGGGTCGGCCGGCGGCTCCGCGCGCAGCCCTTCGAGCCGCTCGTCGGCGGCCTCGAGGGCCGCCACGGGCGCCGTCTCCGGGTCGGGGTCGGGGTCGGGATCGGCGTCACTCCCCGTAGACATCGTCGGGATCGAAGGCGCGGTCGCCGACGGTCTCGCCGTCGACGGTTCGGTGGAAGCAGCTCTCGAAGCCGGTGTGGCAGGCGCCGCCGGTCTGCTCGACGAGATACAGCAGCGCGTCGCCGTCGCAGTCGACGCGGATCTCCTCGACGCGCTGGGTGTGGCCGCTGGAGGCGCCCTTCCGCCACAGCTCCTCGCGACTCCGGGAGTAGTAGTGTGCCTCGCCGGTCTCGCGGGTCCGCTCGAGGGCCTCCCGGGAGGCGTAGGCGAGCATCAGCACCTCCTCGGAGTCGGCGTCCTGTGCGACGGCGGGTAGCAGCTCCTGCTCGTCGAAGGCGAGGTGGGTCACGGCCACATCTGAGCCGGTCGGGGGGATAGGCCTTTCCGTTAGAATCCCAGCGCCGACAGCAGCACGAACAGCAGGTCGCCGTACGACAGCGCCACGACCAGCCCGACGAAGGTCGGCAGCAGGAACGGCACGCCGGGCGTCAGCCAGACGACCTCCCGGTCGGGCTCGGTCAGCACCTCCAGCCCCGCCCGCAGCTCCACCGGGGTCGTGCCGTAGGCGCGGTGGGCCTCGAGGAACCGCTCGGCGCCCCACGTGTCGAGCGGCCGGACGGCCGGCTCGGGAGCGCCGCCGTCGGTCGCCACCCGGTCGCCGACCGACCCGTCGCCGGGGTCGTCCCGCGCCGTCGGCAGCGGATGGCGGTACCGGTCCGGCGCCGCCCGCACGTCCTCGAGGGTCACCCCCCGCCAGCGGAGGTACATCCGCAGCGCGTCGACGTCGAGCCCCCGGCGGGTGAACCCCGACGGCGACTCCAGCAGCCGGCCGTACTCCTCGACGATCGCCCCGACGGCGACCGGCCGGCCGACGAACATCGCCGGCGTGAGTTCCCCGCGCGGCAGGTTCCGCAGCGCCAACACCAGCGGGTACGCCAGCCCCACCAGCACCGTGTTCGAGAGGACGGTCAGCGAGAAGACGCCGAGCGGGGCCGGCTGCAGCGGCAGCACCGTCGCGGCGGCGTCCGTCGCTCCCGGCGGGTAGTACCGCGGGTTCGCCGGCAGCAGCAGCGCCAGCGACATCACCGCCTTGGCGTCGGCGCCGCCGAAGCCGCCCAGCCGCCAGAAGAGATAGCCCAGCGGCGCGACCAGCCCCAGCGACAGCCCGACCCGCACGGCGAACAGCGGCCACGCCCGGCCCCCGGCGACCAGCACCGCGTCCCAGGCGAGGGCGACGACGCCGGCGACGACCAGCGGGAGCCACGCCCGGTTCGGGACGCGGCGCGTCCGGACGTCCCGCAGCGCCGCCCACCCCAGC
>PXSC01000091.1 GCA_003023535.1 Halobacteriales archaeon QS_9_70_65
CGCGGAGACGACCCACTGCTCGGTCTTCGAGGTGGGGGTGGACGTCTTCGAGTTCCTCTGTGAGCACCTGGAGAACGGCGAGTTCGTCCCCCGCGGACGGTTCGAAACCGCCGACCGGTCGGCCCTCCAGGTCACGTCCACGGGCAGTATCGTCCGGTCGAGGACCGACGAGCGAACGGTGGACGACCTGATCCGCGAGTACGTCGCGGAGAGATACCCCGAGGCGGGGACGAAACCCGAGGTCGACGACGCCGCATCCTACGCCGGGGCGCTTCGAGACCGACTCGTCGATGCGTTCGACCTGGACCGCGAGGGCTGTCGTCTCCGTCCACGGTTCATCGGGAGCGAGGACGACGATGGACTCGACGTCGAGAAGGTCTGGTTCAGAACGGAGCGGGACCCCGACATCGTCGTGACGGGCGTGTTGGTTTCCGCGGATTCGACTGCCGACCCGGCCATCATCCTCTACGAACGCGGGACCGACGAGCTGCCGAAACGACGCGACGAGGTCGCGGCGCTCGCACGCGAGCACGGCACGGTGCTGGTCTTCGATCCCCGCGGCGTCGGTGCGGTTCGGAACCGCGACATCCCGATCCCGGGCTGGGTGGAAGCGTACGACGGAATCTACGGGACCGAGTTCAAGCTCGCCTACGACGCGTTGCTGTTGGGGACGTCGCTCTTCGGGATGCGCGTCTTCGACGTCTGCCGCGCGGCGGAGTTCCTCCGCTCGGAAACCGGTGCCGACGGCGTCTCGCTGGTCGGTGACGGGGCTGGCGCTTACCATGCACTCTACGCCGCCGGCGCTCTCGAGGACGTGCCGAGGGTTTCTCTCGGAAGCATGGACGGGAGCTTCGCCGAACTCGCCACGGGTCGGGAAGCGCCGTTTCAGTCCCGTCTCACCGTCTTCGGGGTTCTCGATGGCCTGGACGTACCGGACGTGGTCGCCGCGCTCGAAGCGCGTGACGTCTCCGTCTCCGGGGGACCCGTCGTCTCCTGATACCGTCAGACGTACCTATCCCGGGAGATTCGACACCTCGGGACGTCGAAATTCTCGAAGCACGTACGTCTGACGGTATAGATTCCTGGCGAATCCCGGGTGATTGACCACGCTACGCGCTGCCCTGTTCGGCGCCCGGCGCCGCCAGCGCCGTCGCCGGGGAGTCGCCCAGTCGGCTGGCGCGGTAGCCGAAGATGTCCTCGTAGCCGCACTCCGACATCAGGACCGGGTAGAACGCCGCGTGGGCGACGAGATCGACGTCGCCGGCGCGGGCGACCGTCTCGCCGGCCGCGACCCGCTGGAAGTTCTCGACGAGGAGTTCGTCCCCGGCGCCATCGTGCGACGGCGGCGCGGGGTTGATGTGGACCGGCGTCGTACCGGCGGCCGTGGCACGAGCGGTCGCCGACGGAATCCACCTGCTGGAGGTCGGCTGGCCGGAGCCGATCGGCGCCAACGCCTACCTCATCGACGACGGCGGGGTGACGCTGGTGGACGCCGGACTACCGGTCGGCCGGCGGTCGCTTGCGGCGGAGCTGTCGGCGGTCGGCCACGGCGTCGGCGACCTCGACCGCGTGCTGGTCACCCACTACGACCTCGACCACGTCGGCGGCCTCCGGGGGCTCGACGCCGACGTTCCCGTCCACGTCGGCGCCGCCGACGCACGGCTGGCCGACGGTACCTGGGCGCCGCCGCCGACTCACCCGAAGGGCGCCTTCCACCGGCTGCTGCGGCGGCTGTTTCCGCTATCGGGGGACGTCCGGCCGGTGACCGACGGCGACCGCGTCGGCGGCTTCCGGGCCGTCCACGCCCCCGGCCACAACCCCGGGCATACCGTGTTCCTCCACGACGACCTCGGGGCGGCGCTGCTCGGGGACCTGGTCCGGGAGCGGGACGGCCGGCTCCGGCCGCCGCCGTGGGTCGACTCCTACGATCTCGGCCGGCTGGCGGAGAGCGTCGACCGCGTCGCAAGCGAATCCTTCGAGCACGCCTGCGTCGGCCACGGCCGGCCGGTGTCGCCGGACGGCGGCGACCGCCTGCGGCGACTGGCGGCAGAACTGTAGCCGGCCGCGGGCTTTTGCGGGCGGCGCACGAACGAGAGGTATGGACCTGGCAATCGTCGGCGCCGGCGCCGCCGGCGCGGCGGCCGCCTACGCGCTGCGGGCGACGGACACCGACGTGACGGTGTTCGAGAAGTCCCGCGGCGTCTGCGGCCGCGCCGCGACCCGCCGACGGGGCGACTGCACGTACGATCACGGCGCCAACTACGTGAAGGACGACAGCGAGCGGGTGACGGAGCTGCTGACCGAGACGCTGCCGACGGAGGGGCTCGTCGCCGTCGACGACCCCGTCTGGACGTTCGACGCCGACGGCCGAATCGCCGAGAGCGACCGGCCGACGGAGACGAAGTGGAGCTACGAGCGCGGCATCACCCAGCTGGCGAAGCGGCTGTTCGCCGAGACGGACGCCGAGATCGCCTTCGAAACGCGGGTCGACGGGCTCGAGCGGACCGGCGACCGCTGGCGGCTCGACGACGTCGACGACGAGCCGCTCGGGAGCTTCGACGCCGTACTGTTGACGCCGCCGGCGCCGCAGACGGCGGAGTTGCTGACGGCGACGACGTGGGACGACCCCCGCCGGGCGGAGCTGGCGGCCGCCGTCGAGGCCGTCCCCTACCGGACCATCTATACGGTGCTGCTGCACTACCCCTTCGAGCTCGACCGGTCGTGGTACGGGCTGGTCGACACCGACCGCGAGCACGAGGTGGGGTGGCTCTCCCGCGAGGAGTGCAAGGACGGCCACGTCCCCGACGGCGAGTCGCTGCTGGTCGCCCAGATGTCGCCGGCATGGTCGAGCCGCCGCTACGACGATCCGAGCGAGGAAGTGAAGGCCGACGCCGCCGGTATCGTCGCGGAGCTGCTCGGCGACGAGCGGCTGGCCGACCCCGACTGGACCGACCGCCAGGGGTGGCTGTACGCCCTGCCGGACGAGGGCGCCGACGGGGAGACGCTCCGGGCGGCCGAACCCGAGGGGCTCTACTTCGCCGGCGACTGGGTGGCCGGCGACGGCCGGGTCCACCTGGCCGTCGAGAGCGGCCTCGACGTCGGCGAGCGCATCGCCGAGTAGCGACTACCCCCGGTAGACGGACGCCTCGAGCGTCTCGCCGGCACCGGACAGCACCGACGAGCCGTGGAAGACGAGGCCGGCGTCGAACCTCGGCGCAGGTGACGTCGTGGACCCCCTCGAGGAGTTCCGTCGGTATCCCCGTCCGTCGGTCGGCGACCACAAAGCTCTATCGAGGGGCGTACGGGCGGATAGCACGGGTATGGGCGGCGGCGCGGCGGCGACGGGTCGGCCGCGGAGCACGCGTCCCGGCGCACGGGCCGAAGACCCAAGCCGGCGGCGACCGCGATGGGCGGTATGGCCCCGCAGTACGAGCCCGTCGAGTCGCCCGACGCGACGACCGTCTTCCCGTACCACGACCTGGAGCCGCCGACGACGGCCGACGTCTACCGGGCCCACGAGGTCGTCGGCGACCGCCTGCCGGAGACGCCGCTCGTTCGCTCGGAGTGGCTCTCGGCGGAGCTCGACGCCGAGGTCTACCTCAAGCGGGAGGACACGCTGCCGACCGGCGCGTTCAAAGTTCGCGGCGGGGTGACCCTCGTCGCCGACCTCGATCCGGCGTTCCGCGAGCCGGGGCTGATCGCCGCCAGCACCGGCAACCACGGCGGGTCGGTCGCCTACGCCGCCCGCGAGTTCGACCTACCTGCGACCGTCTGCGTTCCCGAGGACGCCAACCCGGGGAAGGTCCGCGCGATGGAGCGACTCGGCGCCCGGGTCGTCCGTCACGGGGCGACGTTCGACGACGCCCGCGAGCACGCCGAGCGGCTGGCGGCCGAAGAGGGCTACCGGTATGTCCACTCGGCCAACGAACCCGATCTGATCGCCGGCGTCGGGACCGCAGGCCTGGAGGTGGTCGACGCCCTGCCGGACATCGACGTCGTCTTCTGCCCGGTCGGCGGCGGCTCGAGTGCGGCCGGCTACTGTCTGACCGTCGGGGCCGTCGCCGACGCCGAGGTGGTCGGCGTCCAATCGGCGGCCGCGCCGGCGATGCACCGCGCCTGGGCGGAGGGGACGCTGGAGCCGCACGACCGGATGGAGACCGTCGCCGAGGGGCTGGCGACGAGCGTCCCGTTCGCGCTGACGACCCGACTGCTGCGGGAGCGGCTGGACGACTTCCGACTGGTCGACGACGAGGCGATGCTGTCGGCGGTCCGGCGGCTCTACGAGGCCGAACACGTCCTGATGGAGGTGGCGTGTGCCGCGAGCGTGGCGGCCCTGCTGGAGGCCGGCGACGAGGTGGCCGGCCGGACGGTCGTGCTGCCGGTGTCGGGGCGGAACCTCGAGGCCGAGAAGCTGCGGTCGGTTCTCGACGGCTGAGCGGCCCGACCCGTCAGGCCTTTCTCCGGGCCGCCGCAGGAGTCGACATGGACCGAAAGCGGGCGATGACCAGCGTCGACCTCGCGGCGCTCGTCGGCGAGCTCCGGGGGTACACCGGCGCCGTCGTCGACAAGGCCTACCTCTACGGCGACGATCTCGTCCGGCTGAAGATGCGGGACTACGAGCGCGGCCGGATCGAACTCGTCCTCGAGGTCGGCGACCCCAAGCGCGCCCACGTCGCCGCCCCCGAGCACGTCCCGGACGCGCCGGGCCGGCCGCCGAACTTCGCGATGATGCTGCGGAACCGCATCGCCGGCGCGAGGTGATCGACTGTCTGGACACCGTCCGGCTGCGCTCCCGGACGATCGCGCCCGGCAGCCAGTACGGCTACCCCGACGAGCGGTTCAGCCCGCTGGACTGCGACTACGAGGCCTTCGCCGCGAAGATGGACGACTCCGACACCGACATCGTGCGGACGCTGGCGACGCAGTTGAACTTCGGCGGGCTGTACGCCGAGGAACTGTGCACCCGGGCCGGCGTCGAGAAGACCGTCGACATCGACGAGGCGACGGAAAGCCAGTACGAGGCGCTGTTCGGCGCCCTCGAGCGGCTCCGGGAGCCGCTCTTGGCCGGCGAGACCGACCCGCGACTGTACGAACACGACGGCGATGTCGTCGACGCGACGCCGCTGCCGCTGGAAGAACACGCCGACGCCGGCTACGAGGCGACGGCCTTCGAGAACTTCAACGGCGCCATCGACGAGTACTTCCACCGACTGGAGCGGGAGGCCGACGCCGAGAGCGACCCCGGGAGCGCCCGGCCGGACTTCGAGGCCGAAATCGAGAAGTACGAGCGCATCATCGACCAGCAGCGCGGCGCCATCGAGAACTTCGAGGAGCAGGCCGAGGCCGAACAGCGGAAGGCGGAGCTGCTGTACGGCAACTACGACCTCGTCGACGAGGTGTGCTCGACCGTCCGGGCGGCCCGCGAGGACGAGGTGCCGTGGGGCGACATCGAGGCGCGGTTCGAGGAGGGCGCCGAACAGGGCATCCCCGCGGCGGAGGCGGTCGTCGGCGTCGACGCCGCGGCGGGGACGGTGACGCTCGACCTCGGGGACGCCGAGGTCGAGGTCGACCCCTCGATGGGCGTCGAGAAGAACGCCGACCGCCTCTACACCGAGGCCAAGCGGGTCCGCGAGAAGAAGGAAGGCGCGCAGGCTGCCATCGCGGACACCCGCGAGGACCTCGAGGCGGTCGAGGAGCGCCGCGAGGAGTGGGAGGCCGCCGACGGGAACGACGATGACAGAGGCGATGAGGACGTCGAGCGCGACTGGCTGTCGATGGAGTCGGTGCCGGTCCGCTCCGACGAGAAGTGGTACGAGCGGTTCCGCTGGTTCCGGACCAGCGACGGCTTCCTCGTGTTGGGCGGCCGCGACGCCGACCAGAACGAGGAGCTCGTCAAGAAGTACACCGAGCCGTCGGACCGGTTCTTCCACGCCCAGGCCCACGGCGCGCCGGTGACGGTGCTGAAGGCGACGGAACCCGACGAGCCGGCCCGGGACGTCGAGATCCCCGACTCGAGCCGCCGGGAGGCCGCGCGGTTCGCCGTCTCCTACTCGTCGGTCTGGAAGGACGGCACGTTCGAGGGCGACGTCTACGAGGTCGACCCCGATCAGGTGTCGAAGACCCCCGAGAGCGGCGAGTACGTCGAGAAGGGCAGCTTCGTCGTCCGCGGCGACCGCGAGTACTACCGCGACGTCTCGGTCGGCGTCGCCGTCGGCATCAAATGCGAGCCGGACACCCGGGTCGTCGGCGGGCCGCCCGCCGCGATCGAGCCACGGACGGAAACGTCGGTGCGGCTCGAACCGGGCCGGTACGCCCAGAACGACATCGCCAAGCGGATCTATCGGACCTTCCGGGAGCGGTTCACCGACACCAGCTTCGTCCGGAAGGTCGCCAGCGCCGACCGCGTCCAGGAGTTCTGCCCGGCCGGCGGGAGCCGGACCGTCGACGACTGACGTCGTATCGTCGCGACGGCCGGGGACGGACGCCCCGGAAAGCAGCGCGACACGGCCCGCGAACGAAACGGAACGTTCGAAAACGCCGGCGTCGCCGAGGCGCGCTCGTCCCTCCTGCCGCCCGCCGACGCGCGGGATATAAACGACCGCGTCCCCTCTTCGAGACGTGTTCCGCGCGTCGCTGTCGTACGCCGTTCGGCGCAACCGTGCCGTCGTCGCCGGCGGCGGGCTCGTGCTCGTCACCTTCCCGTTCGCACTTGCGGCCGCCGCGGAGGGCCGGCTGCGGTACCTCGCGCTTTTGGGGTTGCTACCGTGGCTGCTGCTGCGCGGCTACTACGTGCGGGTGATCCGGACGACGGTCGGCCGCGAGCACCCGACACTGCCGCCGTTCGATCGGCCCCGGCGGCTCCTCCGGGACGGCCTCGGGTCGCTAATCGTCGCCGGCTGTTACCTGCTACCCGGAGCGGTCGTCCTCGGGCCGCTGGCCTACGCTCGTGCGGTCGGGACGGACGTCGGGACGCTCGTCGGCGGCCTGCCGTCGCCGGCCGCCGACGTCGCCGTCTCGGCGACGGGCGTCGTCGTCGTGGTCGCGCTGATGTACACCCTCGGGGCACTGTACGCGATTCCGGTGGCGGTGACGCGGTTCGCCCACGCCGACCGGCTCCGGGCGGCGTTCGACCTCCGGCGGGTCGTCGCCGGCGCGCTCACCGAGGACTACGCCGTCGCCTGGGGGATATCGATGGTACTGCAGGCGCTCGGCTTCCCGCTTGCGTACGCTCTCCGGCTGCTGCTCGTCGGCTTCGCGCTGCACTTCGTCGTCGGCGCCGCCGTCCGGTACTGCTACGGACAGGGCGTCGGCGCCGGGCTGGGGCTGTCGCCGGTCGTCCCGGACCCCTCGCCCCGGCGCGGGCGGAACGACCACCGGGGCCGGCCGGCCGGCGACGACCCGGCCCGGGTCCGCGGTACCGACCGGGAACGGGAGCGTACTTAGGGCCGCCGGCCCGAGGACTGGCATGCGCGTTGCCGACCGACGGGCCGTCGAGGGCGACCGCGAGCGCATCACGGTCGTTCCCGAGAGCCTCGACGACCTGTGGCATCTCACCTACGTCATCGAGCCGGGGGACCTCGCCGCGGCCGACACGACCCGGCGCATCCAGCGCGACGACGAC
>PXSC01000092.1 GCA_003023535.1 Halobacteriales archaeon QS_9_70_65
TACCTCGACGGCCCGTTCGTGGTCCTGAACGGCGACGACCTCTACGACGAGGCGGCCGTCGCGGCGCTGTTCGACGGCGGTCCTGCCGTCGGCGCGTACACGGTCGACGACCCCCGCCCGTACGGCGTGCTCTCGCTGGACGGCGATCGCGTCGTCGACATCGTCGAGAAGCCCGACGACCCGCCCGGCGACCGCGTCAACGTCGGCGCCTACCGTTTCCCCGCCGAGGCCGCCGATTGGGTCGCCGACGTCGACCTGAGCGCCCGCGGCGAGTACGAGATCACCGACGTCGTCGACCGGCTCGTCGCCGAGCGGGAGGTCCGGGCGGTCCCCGTCGAGCGGTGGCTCGGCGCCGGTCGACCGTGGGAGCTGCTCGCGGCCAACGAGTGGAAGCTCGGCGAACTCGACCGCCGGATCGACGGCGAGGTCCGCGGCGACGCCGAGCTGCGTGGCACCGTCGTCGTCGAGGCAGGCGCGACCGTCGAGCCCGGCGTCGTAATCGAGGGGCCGGCGCTCGTCCGGTCCGGCGCCGAGGTCGGCCCGAACGCCTACGTCCGCGGGGCGACCCACGTCGGCGAGAACTGCGAGGTCGGCCACGGCGTCGAGGTGAAGAACTCGGTGCTGATGGGCGGCGCGGCGGTGCCGCACGTCTCCTACGTCGGCGACAGCCTCCTGGGGCCGGACGTCAACCTCGGCGCCGGCACCCAGGTGGCGAACCTCAGACACGACGGCGCCGGGTCGTGCTGTCGGCCGGCGCGACGACCGACCCCGGCGAGTCGGTGACGCGGGACCGCTGACGGGGCAGCGTTGCCGCACAGCCCGGATTTGAAGTGTCTGCCACGAGACGGTGGGGCATGGCACTCCAGAAGCCGGACCTCTCCGGCCGGACCGCCTTCATCACCGGCACCACCCGCGGCATCGGCAAGGCGCTGGCGCTGGCGCTGGCCGAGCAGGGCTGTAACGTCGTCTCGACGGGCAAGACCAGCGAGAACGACGACTACGGCGACGACAAGGACCTCGAGGGCAGTATCGAGCAGACCGCCCGCGAGTGCGAGGAACTCGGCGTCGAGGCGCTGCCGGTCCAGCTCGACGTCCGCGATCAGGACGACGTCGAGGCCGCCGCCGAGGCGGCAATCGACCGCTTCGACGAGATCGGCATCGTCATCAACAACGCCAGCGCCATCCAGATCGCCAACGTCGAGGGGCTGCCGGCCAAACGGTTCGACCTGCTGCACGAGGTCAACGCCCGGGGGACGTACCTCACCTGCCGGGCCTTTCTCGACCATCTCACGTCGGTCGACGACGCCTGGCTGCTGACGAACGCGCCGCCGCTGACCGTCGACCGGGCGCCCGGCGAGGCGCCGTACGCCCTCTCGAAGATGGGGATGTCGTTCATCACGCTGTCGCTGGCGACGGAGCTGAGCGGCCGGGACGTCGGCTGCAACTCCTTCTGGCCGGTGACGGCGATCGACACCCGCGCGACGCGGTACTTCGGGATGGGTTCCGAGGACGACTGGCGGACGCCGGAGATCGTCAGCGACGCCGTTCTGGAGATACTGCGCCGGGACCCCTCGTCGTTCACCGGCAACGCCGTCTACGACGAGGCGATCCTCCGGGAGGCCGGCGTCGAGGACTTCTCCCGGTACAATCTCACCGAGGGCGACCCGGCGCCGATGTCGGCGCAGATGTTCGACCCCGACTTCGAGCGGCCGGCCTGACCGGCTGCGAAACACGACCGTTCATATACCAGCCCCTCGTCGTGCCGGTGGGAATGGTCGACCCGACGTCGGACCTCGGCGAGGACGTCACCGAGGAGGACGCGCCGCGGTGTGCGGTCTGCGAGGAGCCGATCCTGAAGCAGGCCGGCCACCGGGTCGTCACCTGGATCGAGGAGGACAGCGTTCGGTCGGCGCACTTCTGCGACGAGTCCTGTCGCCGGGAGTGGGAGCCCTGAGTGGGGGCTCAACTATTATTTTGTCCGATCACTCGAAGACACTGAGTTATGTATAGTATTCTCGATAGTGTTCAAATTCAAATAAGCGCCAGCCGACCCAGGGAATGGGTGGAAAATAAACGCGGCTGGTCGCTGCCGGACGCCCGGCGACGGTGAGCCAAATGGACTGAGGCGGATGCCAGAAGACTACCATCGGGGATCTTCCGGAACAAGTACCGCAAGCCGACCGAAGAGAGGCTGCGGAGCGCAGCGAGACGTGCGACCGCAGTGACCGGGGGCTTTCGACACCGCCTTGATCTCAGCGCCATCTAAAATTATTATTTGAACGCTATTATAATTCTCACATCAGAAATATTAATCAAGCCTCGCTAACAATGTAGTATGGCCGAGGACAGTGGAAGAGGTTCGAGTTCGATTTCCATACTGCCGGAGATTTAATCAGGATACATCAAAATGAGAGTCCGCAGTGAGAAAACAGGCGATTGGGAGGTTATTAAGGGGGATTTATAATGGTATTTCCGAGCAGTAAAAGACTGAAAGAAGGGAGCGTTGCTCGCACAGGCCTGTCGCTACTAGTAATGATGATAATTTTGTACAGTTATTTCCTTATAGGGAACATAATTTCTGCGATTCCTATTCTCATAGTGACATTTCTACTCTATCTTGCATACGTTTTCGTCAGTAATTATGCATCGGGCTAAATTTTTTTATTCATCATAGGAAACTCGGCCGAACCCTCGAGAAGGCACTATTCATACGATGATTCATCCGATCGGCGGGCGGACAGCACGGACCTCAATTTTCGGTTCAGGATACGCTCATGACGGGTCCGACGCCTCCTCATCCCGCTGGTTATTATCGACTGGTTCCGCGGGCACGCCGGCCCACGTTTCCCCCGACGGGACGTCCTCCGTGACCAGCGAGTTCGCGGCGACCTGGGCGCCGTCGCCGATCTCGACGCCCGGCAGGACGACCGCGCCGGCGCCGACCATCGCCTTCTCGCCGACCCGAACCTCGCCAATGCGGTACTCGTCCTGTAGGAACTCGTGACACAGCAGCGTCGCGTCGTAGCCGATGATGGCGTTATCGTCGACGGTGACGAGTTCGGGCCAGAACACGTCCGGCGTCGACTCCAGCCCCCAGGAAACGCCCTCGCCGACCGAGACGCCGATGGCGCCCAGCAGCCAGTTCTTCAGCCGAAGGCTCGGCGAGCGGCGCGCCGCGACGACGGCGGCGTAGTTGACGGCGACCCGCAGCGGGTGTTTCGCGTCGGGCCACGACCACAGGGAGTTGCGCGGCCCGGCCGGCCGCGTCGCCCGGGGCCGTCTCGCCGAAGACCGCCGACTCGCCCTCCCGGACGCCCACTCCCCGGGCGGCCAGGTGCCGGGTCCGCTCGCGGGCGAACTCCTCCTCGCGGGTGCCGCGCGTCGCCAGGACGTACATCCGCGCCTTGCCGGCGGGCCGCATCGTCCGGCCGGCCCGCTGGGCACCCTGCCGGCGCGATCCGCCCAGCCCCGAGGCGGCGACGGCCACCTCCGCGTCCGGCAGGTCGATGCCCTCGTCGCCGACCCGGGAGACGACGACCGTATCGAGCTCGCCGGCTCGGAACCGATCGAACAGCCGGCTCCGGCGGGCGTGCGGCGTCTCGCCGCTGACGAACGGGACGCCGAGCGCCTCGGCCACGGCGTCGCCCTGGTCGAGGCCGGGTGCTCCCGAACGATGGCCTCGATCTCCGGGATCTTCGCCGGATTCGTCGCCGCCAGTTGGCGCTTCTCGCGGCCCCCGCCGGCGCCGTACTCGTTCTTCGCCGTCTCGGAGTCCCACGGCAGGTACCGCAACTCGACCTCCGGCTCGGCGACGTAGCCAGCCTCGAACAGCGCCTCCCAGTCGGTGCCGATGGGCGGCCCGACGAGCGTGTAGATCTCGTCCTCGAGGTCGTCACCCCGGACCGGTGTCGCTGACAGCCCGAGCCGGCTTTTCGTCTGTAGCGCCGCGCTCCGGCGACTCACCGGCGAGGGAATCCGCTGGCACTCGTCGTAGACGATCAGCCCCCACTCCCGGGAGTCGAACAGCGACCGATGACGGTCCATGCCGGCCGTCCGGTAGGTGGCGATGGTGACCGGCCGTACCTCCTTGCTGCCGCCGTGGTACTCGCCGACCTCCTCGGGCGACAGCGTCGTGTCGGCGAGGATCCGCTCGCGCCACTGGCCGGCCAGCTCCCGCGAGGGAACGAGCACGAGCGTCTCGCCCTCGACGTCGGCCATGATCCCGAGGGCGGCGACCGTCTTGCCGGATCCCGGCGGGCCGACCAGGACGCCGGAGCCCGCGTCGGCGAAGCGGGCGACCCAGTCGGCCTGGTATGGCCGTAGCTCGACGTCGAGCTCGACCGAAAGCGGGTCGCCGGATTCGAGGTCGCGGCGGTCCTGGACCGGGTAGCCGGCCTCGTACAGCGTCCGCTTCAGCTCGGCGGTCCGGTCGGCGGCGACCCAGGCGGTCTCGTCGTCGATCCGCGCCCGGAGGAGGTCGTCGTCGAGGTGCCGCTCGGCGACGTTGCCCAGCAGGTCCGCGCTCGTCGCTTCGAGGACGACGTAACCGTCCTCGTGGGTCCGCAGCCGGAACTTGTGGGCCCGCTCCCACTGGCCTTCGATCCACTCCTCGAGGGCGTCGTAGCGGCGCCCCAGCGCCGACCGTACCGTCGTCAGCAGCGCCTCGAGCGTCTCGGCGGGCGCGCTCCAGACGTCCTGCTCGCGGACGACGTACCGGTAGCCGCCCTCGTGGTTGGTTTCCTCCAGGCGGGCGAACTGCGACAGCCGGGCGCGGGTGAACTGCGAGGGCTGGTCGGCGACGACCTCGTGCCGCTCGGGGAAGACGGTGAGCCGCTCGCGGGCCGCCGTCTCGCGGTAGTCGGCGGGGAACCACACGACCGGGTCGGCGGCGGCGTCCAGCCGCTCGAGACGACCCTCCGCGGCGAGCGTCTCGAGGGCCTCGGCGGCCGCCGCCTGCGAGCAGTCCGCGACCCGGGCGACCTCCGTCGCCGTGACGACCGGCCGCTCGCGGTCCTCCAGGGCGTCGTAGAAGACGTCGATATCGACGTCGACCGGCGTCTCGTCGGGTCCGTCGTCGGTCACTGTCGCGGCGTAGGTGGCCGGCGAGTAAAAGCGTCGCGTATCCGGCCGTCGGCGCGCGCCGACGCGGGCCGGCGATCCACCGGGCGACCGCGATACGCCGATCCGTCGCTCCGGCCCGTCTCCTCGGCGTGGTCCGGCGGCCGCCGCGCCGGCCGGAGGAACCGTTTACCGGTCTGCGGCCGTAGTGGCCGCCGTGCTCTATCTGAACCTCGAGTCGTTCACGGTCGAGCTGAAGGAGGGCAGCATCGAAAACGTCGGACCGCCGGACAAAGCCGCGACGGCGAAGCTGTTCGACGCCGAGGAGGCGACGCTCCGGGCCTTCGGCGACAGCCAGCTCAAGTTCGTCGCACGGGACGCCGACGGCAACGAAATCCAGGCGGCGCTGTTCCCCGAGCAGGTCGAGGGCCTCCTCGAGGACGCCGCGGAGCTGCGGGCCGACGGCGACATCCTCGACTGACCGGGCCCGCACGGCGCCGGCCGAGGCCGGCAGGCTTTTTCCCCGGGAGCCGAAGGGAACGGGCATGAGCGACCTGGATCTCGACCTGCAGACCGCGGAGGGGGAACTCGACGAGCCGGGCGGCGGCCGCGTCGTCCTGGGCGTCCTCGACGGCTCGACGCCCGACGAGGAGTGGATCGACCACGTCGAGCGCGACGACGTGCTCGTGCTGAACGTCGAGGGGGAGTTGAACGAGCTGGCCGCGGGATTCGCCCGCGACGTCCGCGACATGGGCGGCGAGCTGATACACTTCCGGGAGTTCCTGGTCGTCTCGCCGCCCGGCCGCGACATCGACACCGACCGGCTCGGCTGAGCGGCGTCGGCCGGTGGCCGTCGAGGTCCCGGAACTAGACGCCGCCGGCGACCGTCTTCCGGCCGTCGATCACCGTCTCCCGGCCGTCGATCCCGATACCGAAAGCCCGCGGGCGCCGTCGGCGCCGTCGGCGCCGAACTGCGGCATTTAAGCGGTCGGAAGGCGAACTCCCGGGCATGGGAATGAAAGGCTCGGGAACGGCCGACCTGACGTCGATCGACCGCTTCGACGGCGGCGTCGGCTGGCTGGCCTACCCGGAAGAGACGATGCGACGGGCCTCACACGCAATCGAGAGCGACGGCCAGCTGTGGGTCGTCGACCCGGTCGACGCCGACGGCGTCGACGACCTCATCACGGAGTACGACGAGGTCGGCGGCGTGGTGGTGCTGTTGGACCGACACGAGCGCGACGCCGCGACGGTAGCGACCCGCCACGACGTCCCGGTGTACGTCCCCGACTGGATGAGCGGCGTCGAAGAGGACCTCGACGCGCCGGTGGTCCGCGTCTCGGACGGCGTCGGCGAGTTCGCCCTCGAGCGGGTCGTCGACAACCCGTTCTGGCAGGAAGCGGCGCTGTTCGACGGGGAGACGCTCGTCGTCCCGGAGGCGCTCGGCACCGTCTCGTACTTCCGGGCGCCGGGCGAGCGGCTGGGCGTCCACCCGATGCTCCGGGCGGTGCCGCCGCGGTCGCTGACGGGGTACGACGCCGACCGGCTGCTGGTCGGCCACGGCGAGGGGCTGTCTGAGGACGTCCGGCCGGCGATCCGGGACGCTGTCGGCGGGTCCCGGCGCCGGATGGTGCCGCTTTACCTCGACAACCTCCGCGGGCTCGTCGGCCTGGGGTAGGGGACCCGAAGGGTTTTTGACACGACCGCCTCCGAGGTGTTCATGATGGCGGGTGACGATCCATCCGACGGTCGCGTTTCCAGGGTTTCCATCGAGACGCTTCCGGAAGGTGGCATCCGCATCGACGACCGGATCGACCGGCGGAACTACACGGTACGGACCGGCGGCGGCGTCTCCCCCGAGCCGGTCGACGGCGAGCAGTTCCGCTACCCGACCGACGTCGCCGTCGCCGTCAGAACCGATCGCCTGGAGTTCCTCCCGACGGGCGGGTCGTTCGTCCACGAGTCCGGGGACATGACCGAGGTGGAGCTGTTCGGCCGCGAGACGTTTCCCGCCGGCGACTACACCGTCGAGCTGTCGGGGCCGCTGAAGCTCTACGCGGGGCTGGAGGGTCCCTTCGAGGTCGAAAAGCGGGCGAAGAACCTGACGGTCGACCTGCCGTCGTCGGAGACGGTCGTCGTCGGGGCGCGGTCGCTGCACGAGCGCCCGGCGACGACGCTCACCACGACCGAGGACCCGACCGACGTGATGCGGGCCGTCTCGACGTTCGGGAACGAGCTCAAGACGGTAGGCAGCAAGCGCTCGTACCCGACGCTCCGCGGGCATCCGCCCGCCCTCGAGGTCGGAGACCGCCTCTCGGTTCCGACGGGACTAGAACCGCCGGCGGGCGACGTCCACCTCGAGGTGCCGCCGGCCCTCGAGTACGTTCTGCCCGTGGCCCCGCTGTCGTACTACCTGGGAGCGGGCATCCGGCCGGCCGGGAGCCCGGCGCTCGTGGTCGACGGGACGCGACACCGCCTCGACGGCCCGGACGGATTCGAGCGGACCGTCGAGCGGACGCTCAAGCGGACCTTCTTCATGGACTGTCTCGTCCGGACCGAAAGTCCCAGGGAGGTCGTCCTGTACGAGCGAGCGGAACTCGACGACGACCTCGCGGTCGACCTGGAAGCACTGTACGGACGGCCGCCCGCGGCGCGTCTCAAGGCGTACCTGGAGGTCCCTTACGGCGACATCGAGAGGTACCTTCCGAACTGGCGACGGACGGCACACGTCCAGCCGACCCGGCAGGGAATCGAGGCGGTCCCGTTCCTCGCCAACGACCTGGCGGTGATGAGCGTCCACGACGGGGTACCGACGGAAAACGGCGAGTCCCCGGCCGCCCCGGACCGGTCGGGGCCGGACGAGGGACTCGAGGAGGTGACCGCGCCGGGAGAGGTCGTCCACCTGCCCGACGCCGACTCCGTGGCGCAGGCCTGGGTCGGGCCGGGCGTCCCGGTCGGTGCGAACAAGACGATTCCGGAGGCGTTCCGGAACTGGCAGCGACGGCAGCGGCGGGACGACGAGGAGGTCAGGGTCGCGGTGGTCTGCAACGAGGAGAGCATGCTGGAGGAGGGCAACCAGGCCCGGGACGCCTACGGGTCGAACCTGAACCTGCCGTTCGACGTCACGTTCCACGACAACCTCGACACCGAGGGGCTCCGGCTCGTCTTCGAGTCCGACCTCGACTACGTCCACTACGTCGGGCGAGCGTCGTGACCTTCGAGGAGGTGCTCGACGAGGGTGCGCTCCGCATCGGGAAGACGATGGCCCGCCTCCTGAACCGGGGGTTCCCGCTGGACGGGGCACTCTCCGTCGCGAGAGCCCGCAGTATCGTCGGCTCGCAGTATCTCGTCCTCGGGGACGGAAACGCCGACATCGCACAGGCAAGGGGTGCCATCCCCTGGATCGCCGAGGTGGAGTCGGACGGCCCCGACCGGTACCGGCTCCAGGTGACGCCGTACCCCACCCGCTGGATGGGGATGGGCGCGGAGTTCAGACCGGCCGTCGGCGAGGATCCGTCGGTGTTTCTCGTTCCGAAGGCACTACCCGAAATCGAAGCGAGCACCGCACAGCTGCGCGGGTACTTCGAGTCGGGATCGTTTCCGGTGCTGTTCGACGAGGTGTTCACCTGGAGCAAGGACGTACTCGAGGAACTGTGAACCGCCTCAGGGGCCGCCGTTCCCGTCACCGCTGGCGAGAACCGGTGCAACCTGCGAGAGGAGAATCGTGAGCGTGAACAGTGCGCTGACTACCCTCGGGTGGTCAGCGAGGAACGATCTGAGGTTGCCTTTCAGCATACACGCGGACTGTGCGTCGAAACAGTATAAGGATTGTGCAGGAATCGGGGCAAACGGTAACAAACCACAGGGTACTCGACGGCGAGGGTCGGATGCCACCGACGGCACCGACAGCATTACTACCAGCAGGGCCGAACGGCGCGTGTGGTCTACATCACACGGGGGTTGTTGACGGCGCTTCTGGACCTCGGAGCCGACCGCGACCCCGAGTCGGTGACGGTCTCGCTGGCGGTGACGTGGTGTTCGGGATGGACCTGTCGACGCCGGACGCCGCCGGCCGGTTCGTTTCCCACCCCGAGGGACCGCTGGCGCTGACGAAACGCGATGACCTCCACGAGATCGTCTTCGTCGCCGTTCCGCCGTACGACGACGATTGTGTCGCGGCCTTCGACCGATCCGGAGAGTCGCTGTCGGTCGAGGTTCTCGACGTCGCGCCGCCACAGGAGACGCTCGAGGACTACCTTTGACAACGAGAGAGTCCCGCCGTTTACCGCGGGCGTGAATCGCGTACCCATCGGTTAACGCTCTACGGGCTTCACTCGTTGTGAGTCTCCAATGAAGTAATTCGCTGCTTCACTTTCACCCTGCACTCCCTGAATTTAAATCCATTCCGAATGACGCAATCGATAGGCGATGAAGCGAACCAACACATTCGCCGTGCGGCCGCTCTCCGCCAAGGACGAGCAGCTGTTGCGGGACTTGTTGGACGCTTCCGCCGCTCTCTGGAACGAGACCAACTACGAACGCCTCATCCGGTACGACGACGAAGACGGCCTCGAGAACGAAGACGTCTGGGACGCCCCAACTGGCAGGTTAGAAGGCCAGTACAAGGGTGTCCTCGGTGCATCAACCGCCCAACAGGTGATCCGAAAGAACAGCGAAGCCTGGCGGGCGTTCTTCCGACTCAAAGACCAGTACTACGACGAGTCGAACTCCTCGGTGACGGAACACCCAGAGCCGCCGGGCTTCCGCGGAAACAAAGACGACGGCCGCGAACTCAAGACCGTCATCCGAAACAACTCGTACTCCGTCGAATGGGGCGACCGTAGCCGCCTCGAAATACTCGTCGGATCGGAATTGCAAGACCGATACGACCACACCGGCCGCCTCCCGCTCGAAATCGCTGGCGAGCCGAACTGGCTCGACTACGACAAACAAGGCCGCCTCGACTTGTGGTACGACGATATTGACGGCACCTTCCGAGCTTCGCAGCCCGTGGCCGTTACAGATACACGGGCAACTCCACTGGCCTCTGAGGAGGCCGTCATCAGA
>PXSC01000093.1 GCA_003023535.1 Halobacteriales archaeon QS_9_70_65
GCGAACGTCGGGAGGCCGGCCTCGAGGTTGTTGGTCCCGTCGAGCGGGTCGACGACCCACCGGCGGTCGTCGTCGCCGGCGTGGCGGCCGGACTCCTCGGCGTCGATCGCGTGCTCCGGGAACGCGTCGGACAACGTCTCGAGGATCCGCCGCTCGGCGGCGACGTCGGCGCTCGAGGTGACGTCGGTCGCCGAGCGGTCGAAGTCGGCGGTGTCGTCGCGGTAGACCTCCCGGAGGTACCGACCGGCGGCGAGGCAGGCATCGACCGCCACGGGGTCGGCGTCGTCGAGGAGGGACACAGAGTCGAACCGAGACCGCCGTCGGGCAAGGGCGTTTCGGTGTCGTCATCGGACGACGTTGGACTCCAGGTCCCGCGGGAAGTGGGTGAGTCGCTCGGTGCCGTCGTCGGTCACCGCGACGGTGTCGGAGTGGCGGTAGCCGGCGTCGTCGGTGTAGAGCCCTGGCTCGACGGTGTAGACGTGACCCGGCTCCATCGTCGCGTCGCCGGGAGCGAGGTCGGTGTGGTCGCTCTCGCAGTGGTCACTCCAGCCGGCGTCGAGGTACGGCGGCTCGTGGGCGCCGAGACCGATGTTGTGGCCGACGTGGTGCTGTGCGAGGTCGGCGACGCCCTGCTCGGCGAGGTAGTCGTCGACGACGTCGTCGACGTGGGCGACCGCGACGCCCGGCCCGAGCGCCTCCATCGCCAGCGTCTGTGCCTCCAGCATCAGCTCGAAGAGGTGAGCCTGCTCGTCGGTCGGCTCGCCGACGAACATCGTCCGTTCGAGCTCCGAGCGGTAGCCGGCGACGTTCGCGGTCGCGCCGGTGACGACGACGTCGCCGGTCGTCAGCCGCTCGTTCGGCGTGTAACCGTGCGGGAGACGGGTCTCCTCGCCGCTGATGTAGCCGGCGGTGACGGGGCCGTCGCCCCGGACCCGCTCGACGTAGCGGTCGCCGAGGGCGTCCAGCATCGTCCGCGAGGCCTCGGTCGACGCCCGCTGGCTCACCGTCGCCGGGTGGGCCCCCGGCTCGGTGTGCTCGGCGAGACGGCGGTGGCCGAGGTTGGCCCACGTCGCCGACTCCCGGATCAACGCGATTTCGGCGTCGGACTTGGCCCACCGGATCCGGTCGACCCACGACCCCGTGTCGACGTCGACGAACGCCGACAGCGGCGGCCCCTGGTAGCCCATGACGCCGGGGGCGCCGTCGGCGTCGGCGACGACCGACTCGGCGCCGAGGTCGGCGAGGACGCCGGCGGTCGTCTCGACCGGCCGGCCGGCGGGGTAGTCGACGTACGTCTCGACCCGGTCGAGGCGGGAAACCGCCGTCGCCCGCTCCCGTTCGAGCCGCGGGACGACGAGCGCGACGGTCTCGGCGGTGACCGCGAGTACGACCGGCCGTTCGGTCTACACGTGGGCGAAGCCGGTGAGGTACTCGATCGCGGTCGCACCGAACCAGACGCCGGCGTCGGCGTCGGTCGCCGCGAGCCGGTCGCGGACGGCCGCGAGCCGGTCGTCGAACTCCGAGGGCGGCAGGTCGGTCGGCATGTCGGCCGTGTAGACGCCGGCGACAAAAACGGTCGGGCGGGGTCAGTGGGCAGTGTTCAATTAAGTGCTGACCGACGAGCCAGTTTCTGCCGGGAAACCAACCGACTCCTGGCGGACTGAAAGAGCGAGGCGCTCTCGACGAACCCCAACGACGTAAGCCGAGAGGGATCGAAGATCCCTCAGGCAGTCGGGCGTCGCCCGACGACCGCGAGGGAGCCGTTGGCGAGTCGCGGGCAGCGAGGCGACGAAGTCGCCTCGGGCCGTGCGAGCGGGCCTCCGGCCCGCGAGCAGCAGTCGACAGCGCCGAGGGCTTTCTGGA
This sequence comes from Halobacteriales archaeon QS_9_70_65, assembly GCA_003023535.1. Next base: position 1,864 of record PXSC01000093.1, read on the forward strand.
CCTCCGAATCCGTATCTAAACATACCCCCTGCCCGGACGCAACTGCTTTGCCGCCGCCGGCACAATACGGGGTATGGACTGGCGGCTCATCCGCGAGGAGATGCTCGACGGCGCGACGGCGATGGCGCTCGACGAGGTGGCCGCCGAGACCGTCGCCGCCGGCGGACCGGCGACCGTCCGGCTCTACCGGTGGTTCCCGAGCACGCTCTCGCTCGGTTACGGCACCGACCCCGGGGCCGTCGATCGGGAGTTCTGCGAGGAACGGGCCGTCGACGTCACGCGGCGGCCGACCGGCGGCGGCGCCATCTACCACGGCTCCGCCGAGGACGTCGCCTACTCCATCGTCGCGCCGGCCGAGGCGTTCCCGGGCGACGTCACCGAGAGCTACCGCCAGCTGCTGCAACCGGTGCTCTCGGCCTTCGAGGCGTTCGGCGTCGACGTCGACTTCGCCGACGGGCGGCGCGAGGCGCTGTGGTCGCCGGCCTGCTACCTCCGGGAGCTCGACCCGGCCCACGACCTCGTCGGCCCCGACGGCCGCAAGATCGCCGGCAACGCCCAGTACCGGACCCGCGACGCCATCGTCCAGCACGGCTCGCTGTCGTTCGACGTCGACGCCGAGACCCACCTCGACTGCTTCGCCGAGCCGCCCGTCACTCCCGGCGAGTTCGAAAAGCGGGTCTGCGGCGCCGTCGAGTTCGTCGACCACGACGACGTCGTCGAGACGGGGGCGGGCGCCCTCGGCGGCTACGACCTCCAGCGCTCCCGGCTGGTCGCCGAACTCGAGGACGCCCTCGCGTCGTGGGCCGACGCCGAGGACGGCGAGTGGACCGACGCCGAAGTCGACCGCGCCGGCGAGCTCGTCGACGCGAAGTACGGCGCCGACGCCTGGGTCCGCGAGCGGACCGACCCATTGGACTGACCGGTAGTGTTCAGATAAGAACTCGCGGGCCTGGAGACGTAGAAAGCCCTCGGCGCTGTCGACTGCTGCTCGCGGGCCGGAGGCCCGCTCGCACGGCCCGAGGCGACTTCGTCGCCTCGCTGCCCGCGACTCGCTGTCGCCTCGCGGTCGTCGGGCGACGCCCGACTGCCTGAGGGATCTTCGATCCCTCTCGGCTTACGTCGTTGGGGTTCGTCGAGAGCGCCTCGCCCTTTCGGTCCGCCAGGAGTCGGTTGGTTTCCCGGCAGAAACGGACCGGCTCGCCGGTTTATCTGAACACCGCCGAGCAGGGTGGCGCGCACGACGGCCTGCCACGACCGCGGACGGTCTACGGTAGCAGCTCGCGGTCCAGCCGCTCGACGACCCCCTCGGCGACCGTCCGCAGGTTGACCGTGTCCTCGCGGTTGTAGGAGACCAGCGTCTCGAGGGCGCCGTCGACGCCGCGTTCGTGTTCCCGCCACAGCCGGATGGCGTCCCTTCCGGCGAGATCCGGCCGGTCCCGCTCGACGCCGACCGCCGGCTCGATCGCTTTCAGCCCGCCGGTCAGCCCCGCCCGACGGCAGGGGTACATCAGGTCCAGATGCGGCGCGTCGATCGTGAGGTCGAACGACGTCTCCAGGAACGGGACGTCGAAGCGGGCGCCGTTGTACGTGACGAGCAGCGGCGCGTCGAGCAGTTCCCGGAGGTTCTCGCGGGTCAGGTCGTCGCCGCGGACGAGCGTCTCGGTGTCGCCGCCGCGGTGGACGCTGACGCAGGTGACCCGGTCGCGGGTTTGACTCAGACCCGTGGTCTCGATGTCGAAGAAGCAGGCCGCCTCCCGGAAGTTCTCGTAGAGGCGCCACCGCTCGGCGGACGGAAGCCGCTCGTCGAAGAACGCCGCGTCGCCGGCGTCGAGCCGCGGGCGGGCCGATTCGATGAACGACTCGATGCGGTCGGCGGTCGTCGGCCCGCACAGCGAGGGGTCGAACTCCGCCCACCTGCGGGCGCCGGCCTCCCAGAGCCGCCGCTCGGTGGTCTCGCCGACCCCGTCGACGCCGATGTATCGCCGGCGACGGCCGCGGCGGTCTCCGCGCCGCAGGCCCGCTCGAGGAGGTGCAGCGCGAGGTCGAGCCCCGCGGTGACGCCGCCGGCGGTGAGGACGTCGCCGTCGTCGACGACGCGGGCCTCCCGGACCGACGCCTCCGTCGCCCGAAGGTCCGACGGCGCGGCCCGGTGGGTCGTCGCCGGCCGGCCGTCGAGCAGGCCCGCCTCGGCGAGCAGCATCGCGCCCGTACAAACCGACGCGACGGTCGCGCCGGCCTCGTGAGCGCGGGCGGCGGCGTCGGGTACCGCGCCGCGTTCGCACTCGGTCTGGGCGCCGGGCGCGGCGCGGTCGTTCCAGCCGCCGCCCGGGACGACGACCACCCCGGGGTCCCGGTCGGCGAGCCGGGCGTCCGGAACGACACGGGCGCCGTGGCTGGCCTCGACCCGGCGCGCGTCGTCGACGGTGACCAGCGAGGCATCGACGTCGGCGCCGAGCGCTGTCGCGGTCCGGACGACCTCGTACGGGCCGATGGCGTCCAGCTCGTCGAATCCCTCGTACAGGAGGATAGCGACGTCCGTACAGACGGTCGGGCCGCCGTCGGCATGAGCCTATGGGTCGACGATAAACCGCATGTCGCGATAGCGAACTGGCGAGGCGCCGAGCACGGCGACCCGACGTCGGACGGCCCGCACGCGGCGTCGTGGGGCCGCTCGGTCGATATCCTCCGCGCACTGAGGCATGAGGGAAACGCCGGACTCCGCGGAGAGCGTCTGCGTCGAGCTGGCCGAGCGGGTCGGCTGGCTCGTCCCGTCGATCGACTACCGGCGTGCGTGGCGCCGGCCGAACTTGAGATCGGTCGCATGTGTGCCCTCGTCCGGACGACATCGATTCGAGGACGACCGGGGAACTCTCCCGTCAGCTGAGAGTGGCGTCGGTCGCTGCATTGCCGACCGGACGGCGCGGTCCGAGCGGCGCGCGCGACACACGCGCGCCGGGGATAACTCGTTCAGTTCGACCGCGACGGTCCGGGATCGTCGAGAGTGGACGGCCCGACTCGCGCTCGCCGCGAGCCTCCGCACGGCGCGGCGTGCTCCGTCACCAGTCCCACGAGTTGGGGTCGTCACCCAACGCGGCTTCGGTTACAGCATCGTCGCGGGGGGCGTCGTCACGGCCTCCCTGCTGGAGCGCTATCGTCACGGTCGTCCCGTCCTCGGCGACGACATTGACCTCGCCGCCCATCTCGGTCACCAGCCAGTTCACCATCCACAGCCCGAAACTGCTCCCGTGGTCCACGGGAGACTCACTGGCCTGTCTGAGTACGCGTGCCTCCATGGCCGGCAGCCCCGGTCCGTCGTCGCGCACCTCCACGGTGACGCGGCCGTCGTCGTCCGGTGGCACGACCGCCACCGTCACCTGCGATCCACCGGCGTCGATGGCGTTTTCGACCAGCTCTACGAGCACCATCTCCAACCGGTCGGTCGCTATCGCCCGCTGGGCGCCCGGTAGTTCACACCGGATCGTCGTCTCAGGATGCGTCTCCCGTAACTCCGTGACGGCCCTTTCGACGACCTCGACGACGTCGAGCGGCCGTGGCGCGGGGTCGTCCCGGAGCGCCGTCTCGACCGTTTTGGCCTTCTCGCTCACGCGTATCAGGTCGCGGGCGGTTCCGACCACCATCTCGGCACGGGCCGCCACGTCGTCGTCGGCGGTCGCCGCGATGGTTTCGCCCAGCCCCGCGACGACGTTCATGTCGTTGCGGAGGTTGTGGCGCAACACCCGATTGAGAACGCCGACCAGCCGCTCGCGGCGCTTCCGGCTGGTCACGTCGCGCTGGATGCCGATGAAGTGGCTCGTCTCGCCGGTCGAGTCCGCGACCGGCGTCACCGTCAGTTCGTTCCAGAACGGCGTTCCGTCGGCCCGGTAGTTCAACAGCTCCGTCGTGCGGGTCGTCTCGTGCTCGATCCCGTCCCGGATGACGTCGACCGCAGCCTCGTCGGTCTCGGGTCCTTGGAGGAACCGACAGTTCGCCCCGATCGCGTAATCCCGGTCGTATCCCGTCAGGTCGGTGAACGCGTCGTTGACGTACACGAGCGGAGCCTCGGGGTCGGTCGCGTCGGCGATCGAGATGCCGACGCCCGCTTCGTCCATCGCTCGCGTCCGCAACCGTAGCTGCCGTTCGCGCTTCTTGCGCTCGGTGATGTCCTGAAAAGTTCCGCGCAGCCGCACCGTGTCGTCGTCCTCGCGTGTGGGCCGGCCCTGTACGCGGACCCAGCGGAGGTCGTCGTCGGTCGTAACGATTCGGAGTTCGAGGTCGTACGGCTCACCGTTCTCGATGGCGCGGCCGGTGGCCACCCGTATCTGTGACCGATCCTCCGGATGGTAAAACGAGAGGGCGTCCTCGGCGGTGGGCGTGAACGTCTCATCCACACCGTGGATGCGGCGGACTTCGTCGGTCCAGTAGAGGGTTTCGGTCCGACAGTCGTACTCCCAGCCGCCGACGCTGGCGAGCTGTTGGCTGTACGCGAACAGCTCCCGCTCGCGGGCCAGTTCCCGTTCCCGTCGGACTCGCTCGGAGATGTCCCGGACGATGGCCTGGATGTAGCAGCCGTCACTGAGTTCGACGGTGCTGGCGCTCATCTCGATCGGAACCCGGTCGCCGTCGGCCGTCCGGAACTTGAGTTGGCCGCCGTCGGGCAGCGTGCTCGTCGTGTCGCCGGCGGCTGCCAGGCCCTCGAGTAGTCGCCGGCACTGGTCGCGGCCCTGCGTCGGATGGAGGTCGAACACGGTCATCCCTTCGAGGTCGGCGCTATCGTAGCCCGTGAGGGAGGTGGCCGCCTCGTTGACGTCGGTGATCTCGGCGGTGTCGGCTTCCACGAGGAAGATGGCGTCGGGTGCGGCCTCGACGAGGGTACCCCGGCGCTTGTGCGCGTCCGTGAGCTCCGTTTCGTAACGGGTGGCGGCCAGCTCCCGGCCGAGCAGCCGCGCGAGGAGTTCGACGAATGCCTTCTCGCTGGCCTCGAAGCTGTCCTCTCGGGCGGTCTCGTCGACGAAGCACACCGTCCCGTAGGATTCCCCGCGAACGAAGATCGGAGCGCCGAGATAGCAGGCGAGCCCGTGTTTCTCGTACGCGGGGTCATCAGCCCATCCGTCCTCGGGTGCATTGGCGAGGGCGACCGGCGAGTCGGCGTCCATCGTACGACGACAGTACGTCGTCGCCCGGTTCAGGGTCTCCCCCGGCGGAAACAGGGTCGCGGGGCCGCCGACGCTGGCGACGACCTCGTGGACGCCGGCTGCCTCGTCGGCGCGTTCGACGTGACCGTTCTTAACCCCGAGATACTCGCGGCCGAGCGCGAGCGCTCTGGTCTGTTTGCCCTCCAGCGACAGCCCGTCGGCGGACATGACCTCATAGAGGCGCTGTCTGATGGTGTCGCTCGGGTCGCCTGGTGTACTAGCTGACATGGTGCAAAGAGAACCAGTCCCTGGTTCGTTTTCGGCGAGTAAGGATTGTGGCCGACCGGTTTAGGTGTGGCGCTGGTATCACGCCATCGAGCCGCCTCTCGTCTCAGCGAAGAGCAGCACGAGTTCCCCACCCGTCCGAAAACCTGCGGGTTTCGGCTCTCGCAAATCCTCGATTTGCGTCGACGCCGTGAGCGGGGATCGAAGCGCGTCACTCTCGTGCGCGCCCGTCCCTTCGACGTACCGCTCGATCACTTCCTCCGACGGCGCGCCCGGAGTTGTTTGCCGCCGGCCGCCGGTGTGTTCTCCGGACTCCTCTCGGCTGTGGTCCTCTTCGGGGTCGGCAGTAGCAGAGAATCACGGCAATCGCCACGGGACGGCCGGTTTCGACTACCACGTCCCCGCGACGAACCGAAGCCCCGTCCCGGCGAGCCGGAGAACCCGCGAACCTCGGGATCAGGTCACGTCGGCGTCGACGTCGACGGACTCGTAGGCCCCCTCGTCGAGCACCGTCCGGAACCGTTCGACGGCGCGGTGGACGTCCTCGAAGCTCGTGTACAGCGGCGACGGACAGACGCGGACGACGTTCGGCGGGCGGTAGTCGACCACGACATCGCGCCGTTTCAGCGCCGCGGCGACCCCCTCGGCGTCGGGGTGTTCGACGGCGACGTGGCCGCCGCGACGGGCCGACTCGCGGGGCGTGCCGACCGAACACTCCGGCAGCCGTTCGTCGACGAGCTCGATCAGATACTCCGTGAGCGCGACCGACTTCTCGCGGACGGCGCCGATACCGGCCGCCTCGAGGACGTCGAGGGCGCCCTCCAGCGGCGCCAGCGACAGCAGCGGCGGCGTCCCGATCTGGTAGGCGCCGGCGCCGGCCGCGGGCGTAAACTCGAGGTCCATCTCGAACTGCGTCGCCTTGTCGTGACCCCACCAGCCCGGCAGCGCCGGCCGGCGGCCGAAGTGCCGCTCGTCGACGTACAGTCCGGCGGGGGCGCCGGGGCCGGCGTTGCAGTACTTGTAGTGACACCAGACGGCGAAGTCGACGCCGGCCCCGGAGAGGTCGTGGTCGACGACGCCGACGGAGTGCGCGAGGTCGAACCGATCACGTCGGCCTCCTCGACCGTCCGGCCGTCGCGAGACTCGACGACGACGAGGTGATCGTCAGGGTCGAGCCCCCGGCGGCGGAGCTGCGCCCGCAGCGCGTAGTGGTCCGACGGGAAATCGAGTTCGTTGACCACGACCGGCCCCGAATCGAGGAAGGTGTCGACCAGCGCGTGGACGTTGACCGTCGTGGCGTTGGCGACGACGACCTCCTCGGGGTCGGCGCCGACGAGGCCGGCCACGCGGTCGCCCAGCCGCTCGGCGTAGCCGAACCACGGCGGGTCGCCGTCGGTCCACCCCTCGATCGCGAGACGGCGCCACTCCTCGCGGACCCGCTCGAGCGTCCGGGCGGCGTCCCGCGAGACCGGCCCCAGGGAGTTACCGTCCATGTACAGCCCCGGGACGTCGAACCGGTCGGCGAACGCCGACAGCGGGTCGGCCCCGTCGCAGGCCCGGGCGTACTCGCGGCTCGTGTCCATACCGGGCGGTCGGCCGGCGGCCACAAGTGGCTTCCTCTCGGGCCGCAAGCGGCCGTCCATGGACCCCGAGTTGGAGGCCGCCCTGTCGGCGCTGCCCGACGTCCCGCCGTGGCACGCGCTGTCCGTCGAAAGCGCCAGACGGCTCGAAGACGAGCTGTTCTCGACCGTCGTCGACCACGGCTGTACGGTCCGGGAGTTCGCCGTCGACGGCCCCGGCGGCGACCTCCCGCTGCGGAGCTACCGGCCGGCCGAGGGGCCGCTGCCGACCGTCGTCTTCCTCCACGGCGGCGGCTGGACGCTCGGAACGCTGGAATCCGCGGAGGGCGTCTGCGTCGAGTTGGCCGAACGGGTCGGCTGTCTCGTCCTGTCGGTCGACTACCGGCTCGCGCCGGAGCACCC
>PXSC01000094.1:0-4695 GCA_003023535.1 Halobacteriales archaeon QS_9_70_65
CCTCGACGTACCGGTCGTCCGTGGCCGTCGCCATCTGTCCCGGCGTTCGTCGTATCGCAGCATAAGGGTTCGGCCGGCGGGGGGAAAGTAAACGACCTTTTTGCACGGCCCGTCGGCAGGCCGACGGGCAGCGTTGCGGCGCCGCCGCAACGCCATGCGGTTGCGGGCCGCAGGCCCGCAACCCGCGGCAAAAACGTCCTCAGAGGCGCGAGGCGCTTCTGATGGGCTGCGAAAGACGCCACAGGCGTCTTTCGAACGTCGACGAAAAAAGACACGTCGGCCCTCCCTCGGGAAGACTCGCGGTGCTCGTCTTCCGACGCTCCCGCTCACTTCACTCGCGGGACCTCCGGTCGGGCCTCGGTCACGCGCGTGGCGGCTCCGCCGTAGCCCGAAAGACGCCGGCGGCGTCTCTCGAACCGAACCGCCCGCGCCTCAGGGCGCTCGCGGATGCCAGCCTCAGCCGGTCCATTCTTCCTCGTTTCGTTTTCGACCTCGCGACGGTCTCGTTCCGTCTCCGCCGCCGCGACGACCGCTCGCGTCCGTTCAGTTTCTCTCCCTTCCCTCGAAAACCCTTTAGCCGGGGACGGGTGAATGACGTGGTAATGAGCGACCTCGCTGAGGAGTACCGACTCGATTACTTCGACGAGGAGGGGTTCGTCAGACGAGAGTGTCCGTCTTGCGGCGGCCACTTCTGGACGCGCGACGAGAGCCGCGAGCTGTGCGGCGAACCCCCCTGTGCGGAGTACGGCTTCATCGACGATCCCGGCTTCGACGAGTCGTACACGCTAGAGGAGATGCGGGAGGCGTTTCTCTCCTTCTTCGAAGAGCACGACCACGAGCGGATCGACCCCTACCCCGTGGCGGCCAACCGGTGGCGCGACGACGTCCTGCTGACGCAGGCGTCGATCTACGACTTCCAGCCGCTGGTCACCTCGGGGGAGACGCCGCCGCCGGCCAACCCGCTCACGATCAGTCAGCCCTGCATCCGGATGCAGGACATCGACAACGTCGGCAAGACCGGCCGGCACACGATGGCCTTCGAGATGATGGCCCACCACGCGTTCAACGCCCGCGAGGACCTCGACGACCCCGAGCAGTACGCCTACGAAGGAGAGACGTACTGGAAGTCCGAGACGGTGCGGTACTGCGACGAACTGCTCGGGGAGATGGGCGCCGACGTCACGGACGTCACCTACATCGAGGACCCGTGGGTCGGCGGCGGCAACGCCGGCCCCGCGATCGAGGTCATCTACCGCGGCCTCGAGCTGGCGACGCTCGTGTTCATGTGCATGGAGGCCGACCCCGAGGGCGACTACGAGCTGAAGGACGGCAACCGTTACTCCTTCATGGACACCTACATCGTCGACACGGGTTACGGGCTGGAGCGGTGGACCTGGATGTCCCAGGGGACCCCGACCGTCTACGAGGCGATCTACCCCGAAACGGTGTCGTTTCTGAAGAACAACGCCGGCCTGGAGTACGCCGACGAGGAGTCGGAGCTGGTCGGCCGCGCGGCGCGGCTCTCCGGGGGGTTGGACATCGACGACGTCGACGACGTCGAGGCCGCCCGCGGCGACATCGCCGCCGAACTCGGCGTCTCCACCGACCGACTCCGCGAGCTCGTCGAGCCGCTGGAGGACGTCTACGCGATCGCCGACCACTGCCGGACGCTGGCGTACATGCTCGGCGACGGCATCGTCCCCTCGAACGTCGGGACGGGGTATCTGGCGCGGATGGTACTGCGCCGGACGAAGCGGCTCTGCGACGGCGTCGGCGTCGACGCCCCGCTGGACGAGCTGGTCGACATGCAGGCCGAGCGGCTCGGCTACGAGAACCGCGACACCGTCCGGGACGTCGTCCGCACGGAAATCGAGAAGTACCGCGAAACGCTGGAGAGGGGCACCCGGCAGGTCGAGCGGCTCGCCGACGAGTACGCCGACCACGGCGAGGCCGTCCCGCTGGCGGAGGTGATCGAGCTGTACGACAGCCACGGCATCCAGCCGGACACCGTCGAGGAGGTCGCCGCCGAGCGCGGCGCCGACGTCGCGGTGCCGGACGACTTCCACTCGCGGGTCGTAGCCCGCCACGGCGGCGGCGAGGCCGAGCGAGGCGAGGCCTCGAAAACGGCGAGCGGGGAGCAAGAGCGACCCGCGAGCGGCGACACGGCCGAGACGGCGGCCGACGGCGACGACGAGCGGGTGGCGGAGCTGCCGGAGACGGAGAAGCTGTTCTACGAGGAGCCCGAACGGACCGACTTCGAGGCGGTCGTGCTGGACGTCATCGAGCGCGAGGTCGGCTGCGACGTCGTACTGGACCAGACGATGTTCTACCCGGAGGGCGGCGGCCAGCCGGCCGACGTCGGGACGCTGTCGGCCGACGACGTCACCGTCGAGGTGACCGACGTCCGGGAGGTCGACGGCGTCGTCCTCCACCGGGCCGACGGGAGCCCGGGCAAAGGCGAGTTCGTCCGCGGGCAGATCGACGGCACGCGCCGCGAGCGGCTGATGCAGCACCACACCGCGACCCACATCGTCGGTCACGCCGCCCGGCAGGTGCTCGGCGACCACGTCCGACAGGCCGGCGCCCAGAAGGGCACCGGCTCCTCGCGGCTCGACGTCCGCCACTACGAACGGGTCTCCAGGGAGGAGGTCCGCCGCATCGAGCGCGTCGCCAACGAGCTCGTGACCGACAACCTCGCCGTCGAGCAGGAGTGGCCCCGCCGGCAGGAGGCCGAGGCCGAACACGGCTTCGACCTCTACCAGGGTGGCATCCCGCCGGGCGAGCGGCTGCGGCTGATCCACGTCGGCGACGACGTCCAGGCGTGTGCCGGCACCCACGTCACCCGGACGGGCGACGTCGGCGCCGTCAAGCTCCTGTCGACGGAGCGTGTCCAGGACGGCGTCGAGCGGCTGACCTTCGCCGCCGGCGACGCCGCCGTCGAGGCCACCCAGCGCACCGAAGACGCGCTGTACGACGCCGCCGACGTCCTCGACGTCGCCCCGCAGGAGGTCCCGGGGACCGCCGCCCGGTTCTTCGAGGAGTGGAAGCAGCGCGGCAAGCGCATCGAGGAGTTGAAAGAGCAGCTGGCGGCGGCCCGCGTCGGCGGCGCCGACGCCGAAGAGGTCGACGTCGACGGAACGGCGGCGGTCGTCCAGCGGGTCGACGCCGACATGGAGGAGCTGCGGGCGACGGCCAACGCCCTCGTCGAGGAGGGGAAGGTGGCGGTGGTCGGCAGCGGCCACGACGGCGCGACGTTCGTCGTCGCTGTGCCCGACGGCGTCGACATCGACGCCGGCGCCGCCGTCGGCGAGCTGGCCGCCCGGGTCGGCGGCGGCGGCGGCGGCCCGCCGGACTTCGCACAGGGCGGCGGCCCCGACGTCGGGGCGCTGGACGACGCCCTCGCGGAGACGCCGGACCTGCTGCGACAGCTGCGGGAGGCCTGACGACGGCGACGCCGGCCCGGCGGCCCCCCGCTTCTCGGCGACCGCCGCGAGGGCTTTCGTGGTCTCCGCGTCGAGTCGATAGCCACCGCCACGACCCGCTCCGTGCGCAGTGCCGTCGACCCGACCCTCGGGCCCGCCATCGGAGGTAGTTTTAGCTACGAGGAAGTGGCGTGCTTCGGCGGTAATGACGGGGCTTCCGAACGCCCCCTCCCGCTCGCGGAGCGAGCGGTCGGCCCCGTTCGAGGTCCCCAAGCCCGGCTGACCGGCCGGCTCTCTCGCAGCTAAACGCCGCCGGTCGGAAGAAACGTACATTGAAGTTTCGTACCTGACATACCGAACTGTGACCGGTCGCGAGGCCCGCGAGGGCGCCGCCGCGGCGGCGAGACTCCGGGGCCGGCGACGACGGATGGTGACAAGACAGCGTGAACCCGTTCGCTGGCGTCCTGCCGGGCCTACCCTACGGCCTGGAGTGGCGGTTGCTCCTCATCCCGCTCATCACCGGTATCATCGGCTACGGCACCAACTGGGTCGCCATCCAGCTGCTGTTTCGACCGCTGGAGTTCGTCGGCGTTCGGGTGCCCGGTATGAAGGAGCTGGCGCCGTCGTTTCCCCGCAAGCTGAAGCAGATCCCCGGCGTCGTCGAGGGACGGCTCGGCTGGCAGGGGATCATCCCCTCGCGGTCGGCCCGGATGGGCACCATCGCCGCCGAGAAGGGTATCTCCAAGATCGCCACCGAACGGGAGTTCTACCGGGAGTTCGACCCCGAGCGGATCGCCGCCCACATCGTCGCCAGCTCCGAGCCGGAGGTGCGGGAACTCACCGAGGAGGTGTTCCGCGAGGAGTACCCGGAGCTATGGCGCGACACCCCGGAACCGGTCCGGGAGCTGGTCCACGCCCGCGTCCGCGAGCGGCTCCCGCACATCGCCGACGAGATAACCGACCGCATCGGCGAGCACATCGAGGAGCTGCTGGACATCAACCTGATGATAACCGACCACCTCGAGGAGCGCCCGGAGCTACTGAGCCGGCTGTTTCTCGAGGTCGGCGACCGGGAGCTGAGGTTCGTCGTCAACTCGGGGCTTCTCATCGGCGGCTTCCTCGGCTTCTTCAGTATCCCGCTGTTTCTCGTCGTCGGCAGCGACCTCGTGCTGCCGCTGTGTGGCGTCGCCGTCGGCTACGCGACCAACTGGATCGCGCTGAAGGTCATCTTCCTGCCGATCGAGGAACGGCGGCTCGGGCCGCTGCGGCTCCA
>PXSC01000094.1:4792-19421 GCA_003023535.1 Halobacteriales archaeon QS_9_70_65
GCCATCCGGGCGCTGATAACCGGGCGGATACGCAACCTCCCGCCGCGGGACTTCGTCGGGCTGCTGCGGCCCGCCTTCGTCGAGGACGAGTGGATGCTCATCCTGCTGGGCGCCGCCCTCGGCTTCGTCGCCGGCTGGATCCAGCTCGCGGTGGTGACCGCCGTGTGAGCGACGACGCCACCGGTCGGGACGACGCGGACGCCGACGACGTCGACGGGCGGTCGGAACCCGACCCCGACGCCGACACCGACGCTAACCCGAATCCGGGCTCAGAATCCGAGCCCGAACCCGACCTCGGGCCGGAGACGGTCGACCGGCTGTTCGACGTCCTCGAGGCGGCACTGACCGGCGACAGCGTCGAGGGGGCGCAGCTCGACCGGCTGTTCGACGTCCTCGAGGCGGCGGCCACGGACCGGTCGCCGGAGACGCTCGCGGAGCTGCTCGCCCTGCTGGAGGCGGTGCTCGTCGGGCCGGCGGAGCTGGAGGCGGCGGTCGACGACGTGCTCGACGTCCTCGAGGCGGCCGTCGGCGACGCGACCGGCCTCGAGGAGGAGACGCTGTCGCCGGTCTTCGACGTCATCGAGGCGGGGACCGCCGACCCCGAGGGGCTGACGCCGGAGGACGTCGAGCGGCTCCGGCGCGGTTTGGAGACCGCCGGCCGCGAGCTGACCGACCCCGCGGTTCCGCCGGCCGTCGAACCGGAGGCCGCCGACGGCGAGCGGGCCGACCGCTTCCGGCTCGCGCGGCTGGCGACGGCGGTGACCCGGCGGGCGACGGGCTACTCCGTCGAGTCGGGGCTCCGGGCCGGCACGCGGCTGGCGTACGCCGCCGCGACCGCGGAGTCGGCGGCGGCGCTGCTGGCGGCGGCGCGGGCGGTCGCCCTCGACGAGCTCCGGCGGGCCGGCGTCGACGTCGGCGAGGAGCAGGTCGACTGGCTGGAAGCCCGCGAGGACGACGCCCTCGACCGACGGCCGGTGACCGCCGGCCGGCTGCGGGAGCGCGGCCGCCGGCTCCTGTCACGATCGGCCGAGGTGGACCGCGACGAGTCGCCCCACCCCGCCTTCCCGTCGATTCTCGAGGCGCTGGCCGCCGACGAGGCCCGGGTACTCCGGCTGCTGGCGACCGACGGCGCACAGGCGTACATGGACGTCCGGGACTCCAGAACCTCCGGCGGCTCGGGCTCGTCACCTTTCTCGAAGACCCCGTCGACGATCTCAAGCGGTACCAGGTGCTGGAGGCACAGCCCCACATCGAGGCCGCCCGCGAGGCCGCCAGGCGGCCGAAGACCGTCTACGGCCGCCTCCGGCTGACCGACCTCGGCGTCGAGTTCTGTACGGCCTGTCTTCCCGTCGAGGTCGACGCCGAGCGAGAGGGGTTCAGGCGGGCGGACGAGGAGTAATCGACCGCGCGTTCGGAAGCGCCGGGGCTTTCACGCCCGGGCGCCGACGTGAGATATGGTCGTTGCCGATCTCCACGCGCACACGACGAACTCCGACGGGACGCTGACGCTCGAGACGCTGGCCGACGCCGCCGAGACGGCCGGCGTCGACGTCGTCGCCGTCAACTGCGGGTCGACGCCGGCGACGAACGGGTCGACCTGCTGGGATACGGCGCCCGCCGCACCGACGACCTCGAGGCGCTCGCCGAACACCTCCAGGCCGACCGCATCGAGCGCGGCCGCCGCATCATCCGGCGCGTGGAGGAGCGACTCGACGTCGAACTGTCCGTCGAGCCGCGGCCGGGGATCGGCCGGCCGCACATCGCCCGCGCCGTCGCGGAGACCACCGACTACGGCACCCGGGAGGTCTTCGCGGAGCTCATCGGGTCGGACTGCCCCTGCTACGTCGCCCGCGACATCCCGGACTTCGAGGCGGGCGTCGAGATCCTGCGGGAGGCCTGCGGGCTGGTCTCGCTGGCCCACCCCTACCGATACGACGACCCGGCGGCGGCACTGGAGCTGTGCGCCGACCTCGATGCCGTCGAGCGGTTTTACTCCTACGGCCGCGAGGTCGACACCGAGGTGGTCGAGCGAGCCGTCGACCGGCACGACCTGCTCGTCACCGGCGGCAGCGACGCCCACGACGAGACGCTGGGCGTCGCCGGCCTCGACCGCGACGACTACCGCCGGTTCCGCGCCGCCCTCTGAGGAGGCCGGTAGCGCTGGGTTCAAGCCCCCGTACCGTCTACGTCCGGTGCATGCAGTGTCACTACTGTGACGACGAGGCCGCCGTCGCCGTCGAGAAGGACCACGTCAAGGTCGGCCTCTGCGAGGAGCACCTCCGCGAGCGGATGGCGGAGCTGTCGGACTCGGAGTGGCTCGAGGAGGTCGAGTCACAGGTCGAAGACGCCCTGGAGTAGCGCCGCCCTCCCGCGCACCTTTGTGCCCGGCACCCGACCGGTCCGCCGATGCACGTCTCCGTCATCGGCGGCTCCAGCGTCGGCGAGGAAACCTACGAGACGGCCCGCGAGGTCGGCCGGTTGCTCGGCGCACGCGGCCACACCGTCGTCTGCGGCGGCCGCGGCGGCGTCATGGAGGCGGTCTGCCGCGGCGCGCGCGAGCGGGACGCCGAGACGGTCGGCATCCTGCCCGGCGAGCGCCGGAGCGTCGCCAACGACTGGGTGACCACGCCCGTCGTCACCGGGATAGGCAGCGCCCGCAACCGCATGGTCGTTCTCAACGGCGACGCGGTCGTCGCCGTCGGCGGCGCCGCGGGGACGCTGTCCGAACTCGGACACGCCCTCGACTGCGGTCGCCCGGTCGCCGGCCTCGACACCCACGACGTCGACCTCGCGGGGTTCGAGGCCGTCGAGACGCCCACGGCCGCCGTCGACTACGTGGAGTCGTCGGCCGACAGCCACAGGTAGACCGCCGCCAGCAGGTTCGGAACGGCGAGCAGCCGCACCCGGCGGGTCGACGCCGCCGTCGGCTCGAACTCGACCCGCAGCACCGTCGCGTACCCCCACCGTGCGGCCGACAGCAGGGCCCGCGGCGCGACGGCGTGGGCAATGGCCGCCACGACACCGGCGACCGCCAGCAGTCGGCGTATCGTCGACTCGTCCATGCGCGGTCGAGGGGCGGAGCGGGGAGAAACCGCCGGGTACCGGCCCGGGTTGCCGGCGGTCGCCCGACCGCCCGGTCACGCTACCGTCCGGGTCGTGTGCTCTTCGTAGGCCCGCCGCTTCAGACACATTACGAGTCCGGAGAAGACCTCACCGCAGTTCGGACATACCGACAATAGCCGCGTCAATCGCTTTGAATTCTCGGCGCTAGCATAAAGGTTGCGTGACCGTCACCTTCCGCGAAGCTGAAGTGCATCTTGACGGGGAACTCCTCGCCGAGTTCGGTCGTCACCTCGGCGTCGGAGGGGATGGCCTTGTTCATGTCGTTGAGGTAGTCCAGCGAGAACAGCGAGCGGGCTTCGCCGGCCGACAGCGAGATGAGGTCCTCGCGGCCGAGTTCGAGGTGGACGTCGTCGGTGTCGCCTTCGGCGTCGACGTAGAACTCCTCGTCGTCGGGGTCGACGCCCAGCGCGATGTGGTCGCTCACCATGTCGGCGGCCGTCACGGCGCGGGCGATGTCGCGGCCCTCGACGACGATCTCCGCCGAGAGGTCCAGCTCCGGGAGGTCCGGCTCCTGGCGGATGGAGTCGGGATCGATGAGCGCCAGGGTGTACTCCAGGCCGTCGAGGGAGATGTGGAGCTTGCGGGTCTCCTCGTCGAGTTCGAGGTGGACCAGCTGGTCGGAGTCGGCCATCCCGACGATGTCCTCCAGGCGGTCGAGGTCGACGCCGATGACGCCGCCGTCGGTCTCGTAGGACTCGAAGGCCGCCGCCGACAGCTCCAGGTCGACCATCCCGACGTTGGCCGGGTCGACCGCGCGGATCGTGAGGCCCTCCTCCTCGAGGCGGATCTTGCACTCGTCGACCAGCACGCTCACGGAGTCGAGCGCCGCCCCGAGCGTGTCCGCGCTCACGATAGTCTTGAACATGGACGTAGTTCTGTCTGCCGGGTTAAAAACTTGCACATCCCGTTCCGTGCGTGTACGGCCGCGAGAGCGACGGGAGCGGGGCCGTCGCCGGCCGGGGGCCGACGCGACCGCGCCGGCCGTTCATATCCTGCTGCTCGGGTGGCCGCCGCGGCCGCCGCCGTTTCGGCCGAGCAGGACGTACAGGATGAGCCCGAGAAGCGGGGCGAGAAAGACGACGATGGCCCACAGGAACGCCGGGTGCTGGCTGTTCCGCTGGGCGTCTTTGTACACGAAGTAGACGAGCGCCAGAAACCCGGCCGCGATGACCAGCCACAGGAGCAGGATCGGGCCGGCACCGCCGTTCTGCAGCGGGAGGGCGGGAAGCACAGTGTTCGAATCGGCACAGAGGAAATAAGTATCTTTTCCTCCGCTCGCGGGCCGGGCGACGGCGAACGGCCGTCGTACGGGACGACCGTCGGATCCACCGGGCGGCCGTCGGCCCCGACGGATCGCCGGTCACTCCAGCAGCAGTAGCTCGGGTTCTTCGAGGTACTCCTTGACGGTGTTGACGAACTGGGCGGCGTCGGCGCCGTCGATGACGCGGTGGTCGATGGACAGCGACAGAGTCATCACCTTCCGGGCTTCCACCTCGCCGTCAACTACCCACGGACGGTCCTTGATCGCCCCCAATCCGAGGACGGCCGTCTCGGGGTGGTTGATGATCGGCGTGGCGTACTCGCCGCCGATGGCGCCGAAGTTCGTGACCGTGAACGTGCCGCCCTGCATCTGTTCGCGGGCGATGGAGCGGTCGCGGGCGGCGTCGATGAGCTCGCGCATCTCGTCGGCCAGCTCGAGCATCCCCTTGCGGTCGGCGCCCTCGACGACCGGCACCATCAGCCCGTCGTCGGTCAGCTGGGAGTTGAGGATGGGGTGTTCCCGCAGGCCGGCGACGACGGCCTTGAACACGAACGGCATGTACGTGAGCTTCGTGCCGCGCTCCTCGGCGCGGTCCTTCAGCCGGCCGCGGGCCTCGACCAGCCGCGTGACGTCGACCTCGTCGTGGTGGGTGACGTGCGGTGCGGTGAACTTCGAGCGCTCCATCTGCTCGCCGATGGTCCGTCGGACCCCGCGGTAGGGGACGCGCTCGTCCTCGTCCTCGCCTTCGCCCTCGGCGTCGTCCCGGGCCGCTGCGGCCGTGCCGCCGGTCGCGGTGCCGGCGTCGACCGACTCGTCGCTCCCGGCGACGGCTTCGGCGTCGGCCGCCTGCGCCCGCCGCTGGACCTCGGCGTACTCGCGGACGTGCTCCTCGGAAACGAACGCCTCGCCGTCCTTCGTCTCGTCGGTCGGCACCGCGTCGAGGTCGACGCCTTCCTCCTCGGCGAACTTCCGGGTGGCCGGTGCCGCGAGCGTGCGGTCGCGGTCGGCGGCGTCGGGGGTCGTCGTCTCCGCCGCCTCGCCGCCGGTCGTCCCGTTGGCGTCGACCTGCTGGGTCGCCGAGGTCAGCTCGGCGTCCGCCTCGCTCTCGGCCGTCGCGCCGGCCGGCTGGCCGTTCTCTGCGGCCCGGCCGACGTCGGCCTCGGTCACCCGGCCGCCGGGGCCGCTGCCCGCGACGACGCCGATGTCGACGCCGAGTTCGCGGGCGAGCCGGCGGGCCGACGGCGCGGCGAAGACCCGCCCGTCGAGTTCGCCCACCTCGGCGGCGTCGGCCGCCTCGGTCGGCTCGGTCGGATCGGCGGCCGCGGAGTCGGCCCCCGGCTCCGGGTCCGCCCCGGCCGCGGCCGCCGCATCCGGGTCCGTTCGTTCGTCCTGGACGGGGTCGCCGTCGCCGTCGTCGGCCGACGGCCGACCCCTCGACGAGCTCTGCTCGTCGGTGTCGAAGGTGATGATGACGTCGCCGACGGGTACCATCTCGCCGGGATCGGCGAGCAGTTCGCGGACGGTACCGTTCACCGGCGCCGGCACCTCGACGACCGCCTTGTCCGTCTCTACCTCGGCGACGGGTTGGTCCTCCGAGACCGCGTCGCCCGGCTCGACGAGCCAACCGACGATCTCCGCTTCGGCGAGCCCCTCGCCGACGTCGGGAAGTTCGAACTCGCGTACCATGGATCAGGCGTCGTACGCCTCCCGGATGGCGTCTTCGATGCGTGCGTCCTCCGGCACGTAGTAGTCCTCCGTGGCGTACAGCGGGTACGGGACGTCGAAGCCGGTCACCCGTTCGATCGGCGCCTCCTGGTAGTACAGCGCCTCCTCCTGGATCGTGGCGGTGATCTCGCCGGCGAGGCCGCCGGTCTTCGGCGCCTCGTGGACGACGACCGCCCGGCCGGTTTTCTTGAACGACTCGACGACCGTTTCGGCGTCCATCGGCGACAGCGTCCGGAGGTCGACCACCTCGACGTCGACTCCGTCGTCGGCGACCGCCTCGGCGGCCTCGATCGACGGGCGGGTCATCGCCCCCCAGGTGAAAAGCGAGAGGTCGGTTCCCTCCCGGCGGACGGCGGCCTCGCCGAGCTCGACCGTGTAGGGGCCGTCGGGCACCTCCTCGCGGAACGCCCGGTAGATGAGCTTCGGTTCGAGGAAGATGACGGGGTCGGGGTCGCGGACCGACGCCGCCAGCAGCCCCTTGGCGTCGTACGGCGTCGACGGGATGGCGACCTTCAGCCCCGCCTCGTGGGTGTAGAACGCCTCCTTGGACTCGGAGTGGTGCTCCGGCGCGCGAATACCGCCGCCGTACGGCGCCCGGACGACCATCGGCAGGTTGTACCGGCCCCGCGAGCGGGTCCGGAACCGGGCGGCGTGTGAGACGATCTGGTCGAAGCCGGGGTAGGTGAAGCCGGAGAACTGCAGCTCCGGGACCGGCTTCATGCCGTAGGCGGCCATGCCGACGGCGGTGCCGATGATGCCGGCCTCCGCCAGCGGCGTGTCGATGACCCGGTCGTCGCCGAACTCCTCGTACAGTCCCTCGGTGGCGCGGAAGACCCCGCCGTTCTTGCCGACGTCCTCCCCGAGGACGACCACGTCGTCGTCGCGCTGCATCTCGCCTTTCAGTCCGTCGCGGACGGCCTGTACGAGCGTCAGGTTCTGGGTCTCGGCTTGCTGTGTGCTCATTCCAGTAGCTCCTCGTCGCCGTGTCGGTCGCGAAGCCGTTCGAGGTACTTCCGCTGCGTTCGGAGCCGCTCCGGCATGACCTCGTAGACGTA
Organism: Halobacteriales archaeon QS_9_70_65; assembly: GCA_003023535.1. Next base: position 11,957 of record PXSC01000094.1, read on the forward strand.
CTCGAACATGTCGGTCGGGTCGGGCCGCTCGATGCTCTCGGCGGTGTCGATGGCGTCGGCGACCTCGTCCTCGACGGACTGGCCGACGGCGTCGACGCGCTCGTCGTCGAGGACCCCCTGCTCGCGGAGGTACGTCTCCAGCCGCGGGATGGGGTCTTTGGCCTTCCACCGTTCGACCTCCTCCTCGTCGCGGTACACCGAGGGGTCGTCGGCGGTCGTGTGGGCGCCGAAGCGGTACTGGACGGCCTCGATCATCGTCGGCCGGGTCGCCCGGCCGGGGCCGTCGTCGGGTCTCCCGCCGCCTCTGGCCTTCTCGAGGGCCTCCCGGGTCACCTGGTAGACCGCGAGCGGGTCCATCCCGTCGACCTGGACGCCCTCGAAGCCGTAAGCGTGGGCCTTCTGGGCCAGCGTCTCCGCGGCCGACTGCTTCTCCCGCGGCACCGAGATGGCCCACTGGTTGTTGTTGCAGAAAAACACCGTCGGCGTGTCGAACACGCCGGCGAAGTTGAGCCCCTCATGGAAGTCGCCCTCCGACGTTGCGCCGTCGCCGAAGTAACAGAGAAACGCCTCGTCGTTACCCTGCAGTTTCGAAGCCCAGGCCGCACCGGTCGCGTGCGGGATCTGGGAGGCGATGGGTACCGCCACGGGGAAGATACGGAGCCCCTCGAGTTCGTTGCCCCGCTCGTCGCCCATCCAGTAGCGGAGCGTCTCGTCGAGCCCCAGCCCCCGGACGTAGGCGGCGCCGTGCTCCCGGTAGCTCGGGACCATCCAGTCGTCTTCCGCCAGCGCCGCGGCGCTGCCGACCTGTGCACCCTCCTGGCCCGACAGCGGCGGGTACGTCCCCATCCGCCCCTGTCGCTGGAGGCTGACCGCCCGCTCGTCGAAGTGCCGGGCCAGCCGCATCTGCCGGTACATCTCGACCAGGTTGTCGTCGTCGAGGTCCGGCACCTCGGCCCCGTCGACGACCCGCCCGTCGTCGTCGAGAACCCGCACCCGGTCGCGGGGGTCTCGCTGTAGCGTACTCATAGCTCCCTCCGTCGCATGGACGGGATTTCCGCGGCCGCGAGCGCTCTGCAGGTGGGACCGGAAGGGGCCGAGCGGTCGGCGGAGCCGCGAGAAACCCGCAGAACGGAGTCCAGGGACTATAACGAGCCGGAGCCATCGAGCGCGAGAAGACTTCTACGGCGGTCGCGGTCGACGACGGCAACTGAAGTTCTCGATGAATAATATCGAGGACCGCGACCGCCCGCGGCGACGCGGGCGCTACGTCACGTCATCCGTTCGAGGTCGACGGCGGTACCGATGAGGTACCGCCCTGGTGCATCCCGATCGTAGAGCATCGTCCCCTGCCCCGTTCGGCAGGTACCGACGCTTCCCCCCGAAATCCCCGGGTCGCGCGGCGTGTCGACCCACGCCTCCGGAAGCCGGGCGGCGTTTCCGTTCTCCCCCGTCTCGAATCTGTCGTCCGATTCCATTCGTCTTTCCCCCGCATCGCGATGTGGCATGGGGTATTAAAATTCGTTGTGACAAAGGTTTCCAAACGTCTTCCCCCGGCCCGGCGCTCGGGGCTGCTCCGATAGATCACGGCGGTCGTCCGGCGGCCGGGTCGACGAGGGTTCTCCCCGCTCGCGGCCCCCATGTCGTCACTCCCGTCGGTCGCCCCGCTGCGTGGCCGGTCCGAGCCGACTCGCGGGTCGCTTCGCTCGCGGCTCCCTGCGGTCGGCCTCCCGCTTACCGTTCGCTCGATCCGAGGCAGCCTCACGCCTCGTTCCGTCCGCAGCTCCCTGCGGTCGCCGGCAGAGCGACGCTCTGTCGAGCCCTCGCTCGCGTCACTCGCGAGGACGCCGTGGAGCATAGCTCCACGAGCCCTCCTTCGCAGGCTCAGGAGGACGCCGCTCACCCATGGAGGCCTCCCTCCGGTCGGCCTCCGGCTCCCCGTTCGGTATCTCCGTGGCCTCACAGGCTCGGCCACGCTACGTCTCGCTCCGCTCGGCTGCCTCGCGCACGGGTCGCTTTGCTTTCCGTTCGGCTATTCAGCGGCGGCTTGCGCCGCCGCTCTGCTCGCGGGTCACTTCGTTCCCCGCTCGCTCAGTCCGAGGCGGCTTGCGCCGCCTCGCGTGCCTCCTCGACGCTCTTGCCGTCCCGCAGCAGCGCCTCGACGAAGAATTCGCCGGCCTTGAACGACGACCGAACCATCGGTCCCGAGGCGCAGTAGAGGAAGCCGAACTCCTCCTCGGCGACCGTCTTCCAGACGTCGAACTTGTCGGGATGGACGTAGTCGAACACCTCCAGATGCGACCGCGAGGGCTGGAGGTACTGCCCGAAGGTGACGATGTCGACGCCGACCTCCCGGAGGTCCCCGAGCGTCCGGTAGACCTCGTGGTCGTACTCGCCGACGCCGAGCATGAGGCTCGTCTTGGTGTAGACGTCCGACTCCCGGGTGGCCTGTTCGAGGACGGCGAGTGACTGCCCGTAGTTGGCCCGGCGGTCCCGGACGGGCCACTGCAGGCGGTCGACCGTCTCGACGTTGTGGGCGACGACGTCCGGTCGGGCGTCGATTATCTTCCGGACGTCGTCGGGGTCGCCGCCGAAGTCCGGAATCAGCGTCTCGACGAGAATCGAAGGGTCCCGCCGTTTTATCTCGCGGATGGTCTCGGCGAAGTGGCCGGCGCCGCCGTCGGCGAGGTCGTCGCGGTCGACCGACGTCAGGACGACGTACTCCAGGCCGATCTCGGCGACGGCCTCGGCGACGTCGACCGGTTCGTCGGGGTCCAGCGGCTCCATCCCTCCGGTCGCGACGTCGCAGAAGTTACAGCCGCGCGAACAGCGGTCCCCCATCAGCATGAACGTCGCGGTGCCGGGTCCGTTGCGCCCGCTCCAGCAGTCGCCGAGGTTGGGGCAGTTGGCCTCCTCGCAGACGGTGTGGAGGTTCCGGTCCCGCAGAGTTTCCTTTATCTCGGCGAACCGCTCGCCGCTGGGCGGCCGCGACTTCAGCCACTCCGGCTTGCGGCGCCGACTGCTCATACGGTACGGTTCGGGTCCGGAGATAAAAGCGTGCGGTTGTTCTCATCGAAACGTACGTCCGGGGGTTTTTTGCGCCCGACATCGGTCTACATCTGACACGCACGATGCGCCCGACGGGGATGCTGGACGTCTCGACGGAGGACATCACCGACGGACCGATAGCCGCAACTCTCCTCGCGCTGTCACTGCCGCTGGTCGTTCAGAACCTCGTCCAGGTCCTGAACAAGCTCGTCGACACGTTCTGGCTGGGCCGGCTCGGCGAGTCCGAGGTCGCCGCCGTCGGGCTGAACTTCCCGCTCGTGGCGAGCCTCTTCGGGGTGGTGATGACCGCCACCGTCGGCACCCAGATTCTCGTCGCACAGCGGGTCGGCAACGGCGACGAACGCGGCGCCAGACGGCTGATCGTGAACGGGGTCGCCCTCGCCGGCGTGCTCGCCGTCGCCGTCGTCGGGATCGTCGCCGTCGCCGGCCCGCGGCTCGTCGCCGTGCTCGCCTCCGACTCGACCGTCGCGCCGCTCGCCGCCTCGTATCTCCTCGTATGGGTCGCCTTCTTTCCGTTCAGCGCCGCCAGCAACACCCTCGAACGGGGGTTCATCGGCTGGGGCGACACGGCCGCCGCCCTCCGGATCAACCTGGCGGCCATCGGGACGAACGTCCTCCTCGACCCGTTTCTCATCCTCGGGATCGGGCCCGTCCCACGGCTGGGCGTCGAAGGGGCCGCCCTCGCGACCGGTCTCGGCTACGTCGCCGGCATCGTCGTCGCGATGGTCCTCGTGGTGGGCGTCAGGGAGTCGCTGTCGCTGTCGGTCGCCGACGTCGCGTTCTCGGCCGATGACCTCCGGGAACTCGTCGCGGTCGGGACCCCGATATCCGGCAAACGGCTCGTCGGCCAGTCCGCCCGCATCGCCATCGTCGGCATCGTCGCCGTCGTCGGGGGGGCCGCCGGCCTGGCGGCATACACCGTCGGGGCCCGCATCGCGACGATCGCGTTCGTCCCCGCGACGGGGTTCGGCAGCGCCGCACAGAGCATGGTCGGCCAGAACCTCGGCACCGGCCGCCGGAACCGCGCCCACGGCACCATCCGCAGCGGCGCCCTCATCGCCGGGGGCACCATCGGCGCCGTCGGCGTCGTTCAGTGGCTCGTCCCGGGGCTCGTGGCGACGCTGTTCGTCCCCGGGTTCGCGGGCGAGGGGCTCGACCTGACCGTCGACTACCTCCGGATACTCGCCTACAGTTACTGGGCCATGGGCGTCTCGGCGGTGCTGCTGGCGGCGTTCAACGGCGCCTCCCGGACCCGCGTCAGCCTCCTCGTCGACCTGCTGAAGTACTGGGGGATGCGCATCCCGCTTGCGGCCGCCGCCATGCCCGCCGCCGCGACGGCCGTCTACGGTATCGCCGTCGGCGGCCTCGATCTCGGCGTTCACGCGATCTTCTGGGCGGTCACCGGATCGAACATCGTCACCGCCGTCGGCGTCGGGGCCTTCTACCTGCTGCGCTACGAGCGGATGTTCTCGGACGCGGCCGAGGAAGCCGCGGCGACGGCCGACTGACCGGCTACCGGCCGGTCCACCGCAGCAACAGCAGCGTCGACTCGAACAGCCCGATCATCGTCGCCGCGACCATGATGGGCGCCATCCCCGTCGGGTCGGGGCTGAACAGGAAGGCGATACCGAGGAACGCCCCCCAGAAGTACAGCCGCTTGTCGACCATCCACCGCCGCGTCGTCAGCCCCATCATGATCGCGAGCATGACGAACAGCGGAATCTGGAAGACGGCCGCGAACAGCCCCATCATCAGGACGATGAGGTCGAAGGTGTCCGTTAGCGCGAAGGCGATGGTCGCGGCGTCCTGCGAGTAGGTGAGGAAGTAGGTGAAGATGGCCGGCAGGATGAGGAAGTACGCGAACAGCACCCCGACCGTCGCCAGCACGAGACTCGTCGGCACCGACGCCAGGTAGTAGCGGCGCTCGTGTTCGTAGAGGCCGGGCCGCATGAAGAGGTACGTCTGGTAGACGAACACCGGTAACGCGATGATGAACCCGCCGAGGGTGGCGACCTTCAGCCGCGCGAGGATGAGCGCCAGCGGGTGATACACCCGCGGCCGGGCGACGTCGCCGCCCGGCAGCGCCGAGTACCACAGGAAGTTGATGATGCTCTCGCCGAAGGGAAAGACGACGCCGGAGACGGCCGCCATCACGACGATGACGTAGCCGAGCCGGCGGACCATCTCCTCGCGGCGAACCCCTCCTCGCCCTCGACGGCACCCGCCATGTCGGACGCCTCGGCGTCGGTCGTTTGTAAGCCTTCTCGTCGGCGCTCGTCGGCGCTCGTCGGCGCTCGGCCGTGCCCGCTTCGAAAAGGTTGATAACGGCGAGTTGATTAGCTCCGCCGTGTCGAGTGCCGTCGACGACGACGTCGCGGAGACGGTCGCTGAGGGGCGAGAGCACCTCGGGACGATGCTGTCGACCGCACAGACCCATCTCCAGAAGGTCTTCGTCCTCTTCGTCGTCGGGCTCGTCGGTACCATCTACGTTCTCCGGGCGTTCGTCTGGCAGCGACTGAAGGCCGACCTCAACGTCAATCCTTACATCGACATCGTCGCCATCACGCCGTTCGAGGTGATCCTCCTGCAGGTGAAGATCGGGCTCGTGGTCGGCGTCGTGCTGACGATTCCGCCGCTGGTGTACTACTCCCGGGACAGCCTGCGGCGGCGGGGCCGGTGGCCGGACCGGCTGCCGCGCTGGAAGGCCGCCGGCTTCGGCGTCGTCAGCCTCCTGCTGTTCGCCGGCGGGGTCGCCTACGCCTACAACCTCTTTTTTCCCCTGATGCTCGACTTCCTGGCGAGCAACGCCGTCAGCGCGGAGTTCGACCCGAGCTACTCCATTTCGATGTGGGCGCAGTTCATCATCCTGCTGTCGCTGTCGTTCGGGCTCGCCGCCCAGCTGCCGCTCGTGATGAGCTCGCTCGCCTACGGCGAGATCGTCCGCTACGAGACGTTCCGGGACAAGTGGCGGTACGCGGTCATCGGCATCTTCGCTTTCGGCGCGCTGTTTTCGCCGCCGGACCCGTTCACGCAGATCATGTGGGCGGTGCCGCTCGTGACGCTGTACGGCCTCTCGCTGTACCTGACGAAGGTCATCGTCACCGTCAAGCGCTCCAGCGACTCCATCGACGTCCCGGCGACCGCCCGGGACCGCTGGAACCTGCTGGCCGGGCTGGCCGTCGTCGGCGCCGGCCTGGCGTACGGCTTCTACGCCGGCGGCGGCGACGAACTCCTCAACCGCGGGCTGGCGGCCGTCGACTCCAGCTACCGGTTCCTCCCGCCGGGAACGGCGTACGGCCTCCCCGCGCGGACGTACCTGGCGGCCGTCGGCGTCGTCTACGGGCTGGCCTTCGCGGTCGCCGGACTCGGGTACGTAGTGTACGCCGAACTCGAGTCGCTCGAAGCCGACGAGTTCGCCGTGGCGAACACCGCGGTCGGCGACCCCGCCGACATCGATCTCTCGGAACTGGACGAAGCAGGAGTCCGGGCCGCCCCCGCGGCGGCGTTCGCCCGCCTCGAGGAGGAACAGGCGCTGGCGATGGCCAGCGAGGCGATGGACGACGACGACCCCGAGCGGGCCCAGGCCATCCTCGACCGCTTCGACGACGTCCACACCGACGACGACGGTGTCACGCCGTCGGACGTCGACGGCGGGCCGCCCGGCGACCCCGACGGCACTGCGGCCGCCGCGGCCGACGACGCGGACGACGAGGGTAGCATCCTCGCCCGGCGGAGCGCCGGCGTGCTCGACGCCTTCAGCGAGGACGACATCGACGAGGACGACGTCGGCGGCTACGCCTACGACATCGCCTTCATCGCCGACAGCCTCACGTCGAAGTCGTTCCGGCTCGTCGGCCTGTTCATGACCGTCATGGCGGCGACGTTCTTCGCCCTCTACCGGGGCGGAATAGGCTGGCTCAACGACCAGTTCACCCGACGGATGGCCCCGGAGTCGGCCGCACAGGTCAAGCCGGTCGTGCTACACCCCGTCGAGGCGCTCATCTTCATGATCAAGGTGTCGGTGGTCTTCGGGGCGGCCGCGACGCTGCCGCTGCTGCTGTACTACGCGTGGCCGGCGCTGAAGGAGCGCGGCTTCGCCCGCGGGGATCGCCGCGTCCTCCTGGCGTGGGGCGGGACACTGCTGACGGGGCTGACCCTCGGCAGCCTGCTGGGGTTCCTCTACGTCGCCCCGGCGACCATCTCCTGGCTCGCCGCCGACGTCCTCGACGCCGGCATGGTAATCAGTTACCGCGTCAACAACTACGGCTGGCTCGTCTTCTTCCTCACCGTCGGCATCGGGATCCTCGCGATGATCCCCGTCTCGATGCTGCTGTTCTACAAGGGGAACCTCGTCAGCTACCGGACGATGCGGGGCCGCTGGCGGGAGGTGACCCTCGTC
>PXSC01000095.1 GCA_003023535.1 Halobacteriales archaeon QS_9_70_65
CGGCGGCGCCGAACGACACCATCCGGCCGAACGACCGGAGCGCGTCGAGGCTCCGGTCGGTCGTCTCGCCGCCGATCCCGTCCAGCACGAGGTCGACGCCCTCGCCGTCGGTGAACTCCTCGACGCGGTCGACGAAGTCCGTCTCGGTGTAGCGGATCCCGTGGTCCATCCCCAGGTCGCTCGCCGTCGCGAGCTTCTCGTCGGTCGAGGCGGTGCCGATCACCTCGGCGCCGGCCTCGTCGGCCAGTTGGACCGCCGCCGAGCCGACGCCGCCCGCCGCCGCGTGGACGAGCACCGTCTCGCCGGCCTCGACGTCGCCCCACTCGAAGAGGCAGTTGTGGGCGGTGAGCCACTGGACGGGGAAGCCGGCGGCCGCTTCGAAGCCCATCTCGCCCGGGATCTCGAGCAGGCCGCGAGCGTCCGCGACGGCGTACCCGGCGTAGCCGCCGCCGTCGACCAGCGAGACGACCGCCTCGCCGGTCTCTCGGTCGACGCCCTCGCCGACGGCGTCGATGACGCCCGCCACCTCCATCCCCGGGCGGTACGGCGGCTCCGGGCCGCCGTGGTAGTGGCCGCGACGCTGCATGATGTCGGCGAAGTTGATCCCCGCGGCCCGCACTTCGATGCGGACCTCGCCCGCTTCCGGTTCCGGCGGCTCGACCTCGCGGACGGTCATCGTCCCGGCGTCGCCGAACTCCGTGACCTCGACCGCTCTCGTCGTCATATCTCCGCCTGCGGGCGCCGGCCTTGTAAGCTAATCCACAGCTAAAGCCATGGGTTTCCGCGCTGCTACCGCTATGAGTGTGTGCAGGCCCGGCCCGACGAGCGGACGACGGCCACGGCGCGGGCGACGGCCGCTCAGACTCGATTCTCGAGTTCGAAGAAGAACGCGGCGCCCGATTCCTCGGCGTTCGGCGACGGCGCCGGCTCGCGCTTGTGGCGGTTCTCGACGATCCGGTGGGCGTAGCGGGCGACGACGGCCTCGTCGGTCTGTCCGGCCCACAGCCCGGCGGTCGGCGTCCGCTCGACCACCGCCGTCGGCACGTCCACGTGCCGCGCCAGCGCCCGCACCTCGGTCTTGTAGAGCCCCGCGATCGGTCGCAGGTCCGCGGCGGCGCCGTGTTTGGTGTGGTACCCGAAGAGCAGCTCCGTCCGGTTGAGGGTGCCGCAGACGAGCCGGCCGGTCGCGTTGGCGGCGTAGTAAGCGACGACCATCCGGAGGCGGGCGACGGCGTTGCCGACCGCGAGCCGGTCCGTCTCGGTCGATATCTCCGGGGCGACCGTGTCCTCGAAGACGCCGACCAGCGGCTGGAGTTGGACCGTCGTCGGGTCGACGCCGAGCCCCTCCAGCGTCGATTCCGCGTCGATGGCTTCCTCGGCGTCGGCCAGCGTGCACGGCAGCACGAGCGCGGTGACGGCGTCGGCGCCGAGCGCCTCGACGCAGAGCGCCGCCGTCAGCACCGAGTCGACGCCGCCGCTGACCAGCACCACCACGCCGTCGGCGCCCGCTGCCGCGACCGTCTCCCGGATGAACGCCGGTAGCTCCTCTCGGAGCGTCTCCAGTTCGGCCGCATCGGTGCGGAACGTCAGCTCCGGGAGGTCGTCGACCGCGCCGATCATCCGCCCGGGGCGTCGCGGCCGGCGCGCCCCGCCGGTGCGGGGGGTCCGACCCGGTTCTGCCCGGGCGTCAGTACGGATAGTTCTCGTTTCACGGCGGAAAGACGGTCGATGATACGATTAAATCTTTTCTACCTATACGTACGTACACTCAATACTGTAATAGGTGGGAGAAAAAAGACCTCGGCGGTGGCCCGCCGTACGCGGTGGGTTCCGACGTGACGCGACGACACGAGCGACGACCGCCGTCTTCATCACCCCGGGCCAGAACCGACACGGCGGAACGACCCGGCGACGCCGTCCGGCCGGAACCGCGGGTAGGCGGCACAGACGGTCCGATAGCTTCCCCCGACGGTCACGCCCCACGCGAGGTGCGCCACGAGGCCCGCGGCCGGCAGGTTCGGCAGCGGAACGGCGACGCCGAGTAGCCGGGCCCGGGCGGGCATCAGGAGGCCGGCGGCCGCCAGCCACACCAGGGTCTAACCAGCAGCGGTCCACGGGAACGAGCCGCGGCGCGCGTGGTTTTATGCGCTCTCGGCCGCGGGCATCCGGTATGGGCCACGACTGCTCGTTTCTGTCGGAGCTGGAACTCGACGGCGAGGTATCCTTCGAGACGGCCGCCCGGGAGAGCCACGCGGCCGACTGGGTGGCGGCGGAGGCGGGGCTCGGCGTCACCCCGGACGCCGTCGTCTGGCCGGCGTCGACGGCCGACGTCTCGGCGGTGCTGGCGGCGGCCGACGACCGCGGCGTCCCCGTCACGCCGTACGCCGCCGGCACGTCGATGGAGGGCAACGCCGTCCCGCTGTTCGAGGGCGTTAGCATGGACATGACGAAGATGGATGCGGTGCTGGACGTTCGGCCGGCGGACCTGCAGATGGACGTCGAGCCGGGCGTCATGGGCGATGTCGTCGAGGAGGCGGCCGCCGAGCACGGGCTGTTCTTCCCGCCGATGCCGTCGTCGTCGAACCTCTCGACGATCGGCGGCATGATCGTCAACGACGCCGCCGGCCAGCGAACCGTCAAGTACGGCGAGGTCGGCGACTGGGTACTGGAGCTGGAAGTGGTCCTGGCCGACGGGACGGTCCTCGAGACCGGCAGCAGGGCCGTCAAGACCTCCTCGGGGTACAACCTCACCGACGTGATCGTCGGCAGCGAGGGGACGCTGGGGGTGGTCACGCGGGCGACGCTGGAGCTGGCGGGCCGCCCGGAGCAGATACGGGGCGGCCGCGCCGTCTTTGACTCGATGGACGACGCCGCGGAGGCAGTCGCCGACGTCGTCCAGTCGGGCGTCGACGTCGCCAAGCTCGAACTCGTCGACCCGCTGGCCGCCGAGATGGCGAACGACTACCTCGACACCGGCCTCCCGGACGGGGCGACGATCTTCGTCGAGTTCCACGCCAACCACGGCGTCGACGAGGAGATCGCCTTCTTCGAGACGGTACTGGGCGCCCACGACGTCGAGACGTTCGAGATCGCCGGCGACGACCGGATGGCGGAGATCTGGCGGGCCCGCGACGAACTGGCCTTCGCGGTCCAGCAGTACGACCCCGACCTCGAACCGAGACACCCGGGCGACGTGACCGTTCCGATGAGCCGGTATCCGGACATCGTCCGGTACGCCAAGGAACTCGCCGACGAACGCGGCCTGCTGCTGCCGTGTTTCGGCCACGCCGGCGACGGCAACGTCCACTACGCGGCGTTGATCGACCCCGACGACCCCGACGCCGAGCGCCGAGCAGAGGCCGTATACGACGGCATCGTCGAGCAAGCCATCGGGTGGGGCGGCACCGCGACCGGCGAACACGGCATCGGGATGGGCAAACGGCGGTTCCTGGAGCTGGAGCACGGCGCCGACGGCGTCGAGGCGATGCGGGCACTGAAGCTGGCGCTGGACCCCAATGACACCCTCAATCCGGGCAAGGTATTTCCCGAGACGGAAGCCGAAGGCGGCCGAGTCGAGGCCCCCGACATCGGGTGACGGCCGCGGTCCGTCGGGGTTCAGGGAAGCCGGCTCCGGCCGGTCATCCCGGACCCGACGGTGCATTCCGTCGGGCGGAGGCGGTTCGATTGCGAACATCGATTGGCCAAAGGGTATATGAATTAGCCGAATGACGCGACGAGTGGATCATGTCGATATCGGAAACCCGCCGTGGCGTGGTAAAGTCCATCGGCGCCGCGACGATTGCAGTCGGTCTTGCTGGCTGCAACCGCGACGGCGATGATGAGGAGGATGATGACGATGACGATGATGGCGGCGATGTCAACGTCGACGGGGAGGAACGACCCGACGGACTCGACAACGACGGCGAGGCCGCCTTCGGCCCGGAGGACCGTCGACAGGCCGCCGCCGAGTGACGTCCGGCCGCCGTCGGCCCGACTGTTGTAGGCGCTTCCGGCGACGAAGCCAGTTTCAGGCATCGAATCGAGACGGCTCGACAGGGTGTACGAGGGAGTCATGCGGACCGAATGGCAGGATATAACTGTTGCTTGGCCGTTAGCTCGACCGACTGTCATGACGAGTCCGACCTCACGACGCACGATGCTGAAGTCCCTCGGTGCGGCGACCGTCGGTGTTGCTCTCGCCGGGTGTAGCGACGGCGGCGACGACGCTGCGGACGACGGCAACGGAACCGACGACGAGGAGGCCGCGGCGGCCTTCACGGCCTCGCTGTCCGACAACGACTCCATCCCGGGCCACGAGGACTCCAACTCCGACGGGACCGCCAGGACTACCCTCGAAGAGACCGACGAGGGGCTGTCGTTCGAGGTCTCCTACGAGAACCTTGAGGGCGCGGTCAACGGCGTCCACATCCACGGCGACGGGGCGGCCGACGGCGGCTACCTCGTTCGGTTCTTCGAGCCGGAAGGCTCCGAACACGCCGACGAGGCGGTGCTCAGCGGCGAGATGCTGGCGGCGGACGGCGATACCATCACCGGTACGGTGACGGACGACGACGTCAACCCGTCGGGCGACTACGACGGCGAGATCGAGACGGTGTCGGCGCTCGTCTCCGAGCTCGAAAACGCCGAGCTGGGGTCCAGCGGCGGCGTCGTCAACATCCACACCGAACACGACCCCGACAGCGAACTCGCCGGCCAGGTCGAACCGCAGTAGCGGCCGCGATGATACAGAGTTAACGGTCGCAGACTCGAACCGCCGACCGTGACGCCGGACGGAGGGAACGTCGGTCGGCTGCTGTTTTCGGCCGTCCTGGTCGGGGCGCTGGTGGCGGGCACCGCGGCTGTCGTCGTCGGCTCTCACTACGACCGGTCCGACTACGAGCGCGGCGCCAGCGACTTTCGGGTCGACACCTACGGTACGAGCGCGGCCGACCAGCGCCGGCCGGGGGCGACCGACCGCAGCTACTGGACGGAGTCGATAAGCTACGGGATTCCCGCAGACGAGAAGCTCTATCTCACCCGGACCGTCACCTACCGGCCGGTGCCGTCGGACTGCGCCCCGGAGAACACCGAGGAGTTCGGCATCGACCGCGACGCCACCTACGAGGGCGAGCGCCGCATCGACGAGACGGCCACCGACAGCGTCAAGTCCTTCTCCCAGGACACCGACGCCCGGGACCGCTACGAGGCCGAACTGGGCGAGTACGGCGACCTGACGACGACGGAGTGGGCGTACGTCGAGCGGCTCCAGGTCGACTGGTACGCCCCGGACGATTTCGGCGCCCCCCTGGAGATCTACCGCGGCGACCGGTTCGTCAGCGCACAGCGGGACTGCATCGACAACCCCGACGCCGCCGGCTGGTACCGGTTCGCGACGGTCAACGAAGGGGAGTTCGAAAACGGCACCGAGGCTCGGGCCGCCGCCCTCCGAGCGCGAGGCGTCGACGCCGACCCCGACGGCGACGTCGTCGGGCGACGCCGGCGCGAACACGGCGGCGGGCGGGGAGACGCCGGCCGCCACGACAGCAGACGCGACGACGGCCGCCACGCCGACCGACCGGCCGGCCGCCCGGACCGCGACGCCGACGGCGACGCCCGGGAGAGCAACCCCGACGCCGGAGCCCACGCCGACGGCCGGCTGGGACCGGCGCGTCGTCGAGACGCCGACGGCCGCGGAGGGCGCCGGCTTCACGTCGGCGGTCGCGGTCGTCGCCGTCGCCGCCGTGGTCGTCGCGCTGCGGCGTCGCTGAGGGCGAACCGCTTCGTCCTCGCTACCCCGGCCGTCGCGAACCGACGGGAACTGGGGGTCGCTGCCGAGGCGATACGCGACGCCGACAGCGCCGTTGCGCCGACCGGCGCCGGCGCGGCTGGAGGCCGCCGGCGAACTCCACGGGCCGGTCACGCAGGACGTGGACGGCCTCCGCCGGACGGCCGGCAGCGAGGACCCCGTCGCGGTCCACGGCGACGGCGGCCGCGTCGTCCGCACCCGCTACGGCCGCCGCCGGGACGCCGACCCGGTCCTCGACCGGGTGCGAGAGGGGGAAAAGTCCCACCGACCTACGAGCGCTGCTGCGGGCGCGGTCGCCGTCGGAGTCGGCCGACGCCTACCTGGTCGCCGGCTCGTCACTGTCGGTCGAGCCCGCGGCGTCGTTGCCGCAGACCGCCGCCGAGCGGGGCGCGACGGTCGTCGCCACCCTCGAGCCGACGCCGCCGTCGGACCGCGCCGAGTGCGACCTCCGGGGGGACGTCATAGAGGCGCTCCCGCGGCTGGAGGCGGTACTGGCGTAGCGCACGGCCGTCAGGCCCTTGTCGGCGGCCGCCCTCTCCGCGCCATGGAGTACGAGGTGCTCGCCCTCGAGGACGCGCCGGTGACCGACCTCTCGGAGATCGACGCGATACCGCCGGACCTGGACGTCCGGCCGGTCGGCGACCTGCTCGGCCTCGAGCGGGCCCCGAGGTCGGCCACGGCCACCGGTGCGTCGGCGACGACCGGGGGGTCGTTCTCTCGGTCGGTGCCCCGGCCGTCGAGGACCCCGGCCTCGATCCTCACGACCTCGACGGCTGACGCTGCCGGCCGTAGTTCCCTCGGGACTCCTCGGCGGTATCCGGGTCGACACCGTCCGGAACCCCACCGTCCGGGCGGGCCCACCTCACGTCGTCACAGCCGGCAGTGCGAGCTACGCCGTTTCGGGGTCGGCCGCCCCGTCGCCGTACGTCGCCGCCAGGAACTCGAGGATGCGCGCCGACTGGCTCATCACGACGCCGTACTCCTCGTCGACGACGACCGGCACCTGCCGCTGGCCGGAGACCGCACGCACCTCGTCGCGCTCCGAGTGCGGCCCCTCGACCCAGACGCTGTCGTAGTCGACGCCGAGTTCCTCCAGTTCGTCGACGACGAACTCGCAGAACGGACACCCTTCGAGCCGGTAGAGCGTCAGCGACATGCGCAGGGCTGTGGCCGCCGGCCGCAAAAGTCCGGCGTCGGGTAGCGTCGGTATTAACCCCCGGCGGCCGGACGTGCCGGCATGACATCGACACCGGCGGTCGGCGACCCCGCCCCGGCGTTCGAGGCGCTACTGTGCGACGGCCAGACGTTCCGGCCGACGGCGCTCGCCGACCGACTCGGCGACCGCGGCGCGGTCGTCGTCTTCGGCGGCTTCGTCTTCTCGGCGATCGCGCGGAACTGGTGGCGCCGCTACGAGCGGGCCGGCTGGACCGACCGCGACGGCGTCGTCGTCTCCGGCGTCGTCCGGGACGGCCCCTACGCGGTCAACGCGTTTCTCCGGCGGCTGGACAGTCCCTTCTCGCTGTTCGCCGATGTCGGCGGCGACGTCGCCGCGGCCTACGACCTGCTCGTCGAACGCGACGGGATGGCGGGGGTCCGGACCGCCCGCCGTGCCGTTTTCGTCCTCGACGCCGACGGCATCGTCCGACACGCCTGGACGACCGACGAGTGGATCCACCCGGTGCCGATCGACGAGATCGAGACGGCCGTCGAGGCGCTGTGAGCCGGTGACGACCGCCGTCGCCGGTCCGTCGGTCGCGGTCGGTCAGTAGAACGCGCCCGCGACGGCGGTCGGGACGCCGACGACCAGCCCGTAGACGAGGCCACCGACGAGCGCCGTCGCCGCCGAGCCGCCGGCGACGACCGCGACGACCGTCCCGACGACGGCGTAGCCGGCCGCCAGCAGCCCACCGGCGACGGCCGCCGTCTTCGCCCGGTTGCGCTCGGTGCCACGGACGGACTGCACCAGCGACCGGAGCCGGCCGGTCACGCCGGTGCGCGTGCTGCGGCCGGCCCGGAGGCCCGCGACGCCGACCGCGACCACCGGGATGGCGACGGCGACGGCCGGCCGCGGCGGGACCGCGTGGGCGCCGACGTACGCCGCCGCGGCGCCTCCGACGCCGCCGTCGACGACGCCGGCGAGGCCGGCGACGACCGTCAGCAGCCAGCCGACGAGCCACGCGACGGCCCCCCGGACGACCCCTCTGAGCAGTCCCAGCATGCGCGGGGCGACGACGACGCGGCAGTTATCGGTTCCGGCCGTCGCCTACATTACGCCGAGTTCCTTGGCGATGGTGTTGAGCTGGATCTCGTCGGTCCCCTCGACGATACGGAGGATGCGGGCCGTCTCGAGTTCCTCCATGAACGGGTTGTCCTCCGAGAGTCCGTCGCCGCCGTGGACCTGGACGACGTCGTCGGCGACGTCGAACATCACGTTCGTCGCGAGGTACTTGACGATGGACGACTCCTCGATGGCCTGTTTGCCGTCGTCCATCAGCCACGCCAGCCGGAGGGCGGCGGCGTCGGCGGCGAAGGCGTCGGCGCGGGCCCGGGCCAGCTTGTGGGAGACGCCCTGGAACTTGCCGATGGGCCGACCGAAGGCCTCCCGCTCGGTCGCGTAGTCGACACCGCGGTCGACGAGGAACTCGGTGTGGCCGAGCGCCCGGGCGCTGATCTCCAGTCGGCCCAGCGAGAGGAACTCCATGGCGTCGTAGAAGGCGCCGTCCTCGGTACCGAGCACGCGGTCGTCGGACAGCCGGACGTCGTCGAGGACGATCTCGCCCTGCATGCCCGTCATCCCGACGGCGTTGTTCAGCGAGGCGACCTCGTACTCGTCGGCCTCGACGATGAAGCAGGTGATGCCGCCGTAACGGCCCGTCTCCTCGATCGGCGAGGTGCGGGCGAACACCTGTACGAAGTCGGCGTACGGCGCGTTCGTGATCCATTGCTTGTGGCCGTTCAATACCCACTCGTCGCCGTCCTGCGTCGCCTCGGTCGACGCAGGGCTCGCCGAGCTCTGCTCGGCGGTGTCCTGCTGTGCCTCTGGCCCCGCAGGGCTTGCCGGGCTCTGCCCGGCGGTGTCCTTCTCGGCCGTCGTTGACATGTTCGGCGAATCCGAGCCGACGCCGGGTTCCGTCTGAGCGAACGCCGTCGACTTCTCGCCGCGGATGCAGGGCTCGAGGTACCGCTCGACCTGTTCGCCCTCCGCCTGCGCCAACAGTGGCTTCGGTCCCTCCGGCCCCGCGAGGACGTACTCCGACAGCCCCGGGCCCGTGGCGGCGACGTGCTTGATGGCCCGGTACCAGGTGACGTTCGAGACCCCCTCGCCGCCGACCTCCTCGGGAAGGTTCATCGCGTAGAAGCCCGCCTCGGCGCTCCGTTTGCGGACCGTCTCGATTGCCTCTTGGACCGCCGGAACGAGTCGACCGTCGACCTCGTGGCGCCTGCGGGGGTTCGACCACGTCTCCCCGAGGTCGTCCTCCAGCGGCTCGACCTCCCGCTCGAGGAACTCCTCGAGGCTCGAGAGGATGAGGCTCGTCTCCTCGTCCGTCTCGAAGCTGACGCCCGCCCGCGGAGCCTCCTGTGTCGCCATACCCTCACATACGCCGGGGGGTTCTTCAACCCTGTGCGCGACCGGCCGACGCCGGCGGCGACGGCAGGCTTATGAGGCGACGAACCGACCGCCATCCATGCGACTCGACGGCGTTCGCGTGCTGGATCTGACCCGACTGCTGCCGGGGCCGTACGCGACGCAGTTGCTCGCCGACGCCGGCGCGGACGTGGTGAAGATCGAGGACACCGACGCGGGCGACTACGCCCGGCACATGCCGCCGACGACCGACGACGGCGTCGGCGCGGTGTTCGATGCGGTCAACCGGGGCAAACGCAGCGTCGCCGTCGATCTCAAACACGAGGAGGGGCGAGCGGCGTTCTACGAACTCGTCGCCGGCGCCGACGTCGTCGTCGAGAGTTTCCGGCCGGGCGTCACCGACCGGCTCGGCGTCGACCACGAGACGCTGACCGACCACCGCGAGGACCTGATCTACTGCTCGCTGACCGGCTACGGCCAGTCGGGCCCGTACGCCGACCGGGCGGGCCACGACCTCAACTACGTCGGCCTCGCGGGGCTGCTGGACATGGCCCGCGAGAGCGTCGAGGAGGCGCCACGGCCGCCCGGCTACCAGGTGGCCGACATGGCCGGCGGGCTGCTGGCGGCCTTCTCGGTGTGTTCGGCGCTGCTGTCCCGCGAGCTCGGCAACACCGGCGGCGAGTACCTCGACGTCGCGCTGACCGACGCCGTGGTGTCGTTCTCGCAGGCGGTGGCGCCGCGCTTCTGGACGGCCTTCTGCGAGGCCGTCGACCGCCCGGACCTCGTCGGGGCGCATATGACCGACGACTCGGCGGAGCTGGCGGCGCTGCGGGCGGAGCTGACCGAGCTGTTCCGGTCGCGAACGCGCGAGGAGTGGGCCGAACTGGCCGCCGACGTCGACGCGGCGGTGGGGGCGGTGTACACGCCGACGGAGGCGCTGGAGCACCCGCAGATCCGGGCCCGCGGCTACGTCGAGCGTGGCGGCGGCGCTCCCCGGGTCGGGCTGCCGCTCTGCGGCTCCGATCGGCCGGCCGGCGCCGACGGTGGCCCGCCGGGTCACGGCGAGCACACCGACGAGGTGCTGACCGCGGCGGGGCTGTCGGCGACGGAGGTCGAGCGGCTCCGCGAGGCGGGCGTCGTCAACTGACGCCGGCGCCGACCAGGTCGACGAGTGCCCGTCGCTTCAACAGCGCGAAGCCGACGAAGACGACCAGGAAGCCGGTCAGCGACAGCGGCCCGACCGTCTCCCCCAGCAGGACGACGCCCGCGACGGTTGCGACCAGCGGGACGAGGTAGGCGACCAGGCTCGCCTCGAAGGCACCGCGTCGCTCCAGCAGCGTGAAGTAGATGACGAACGCCAGCGCCGTCGAGAAGACGCCGAGGTAGACGACGGCGCCGAGTGCGACCGGCGCCGCCGTCGCCGGGGCCGTCTCGCCGGCGCCGAGACTCAGCGCGTGCAGGACGACGCCGCCGAGCAGCATCGCCCAGCCGGTCATCGCGACCCGCTCCATCGACGGGGCGGCCCGGTCGACGAGGACACCGCCGAGCGAGACGCTGACGACCTGTCCGAGGACGATGAGCCGGCCGACGGTATCGCCCGCCAGCAGATTCCCGGGGTCGGGCTGGACGATGAGCCCGACGCCGAGGAACCCGACGGCGACGCCGACGGCGCCGACGGCCGAAAGCCGCTCGCCGAGCAGCGCCAGCGCCCACAGCGCCGTCAGGATGGGCACGAGCGCCTGTAGGATGGCGGCGACGCCGCTGGGAACGGTCTGCTGGCCGATGAACAGCAGGCCGTTACCGGCGACGAGGAAGAGCCCGCCCCAGACCACCGCCTCGAAATCGTTCCGGCCGGCCGGCCGCCAGTCGTCGGTCGCGACGGCGGCGTAGCCGAGCAACAGTACCGCCGCGGTGTCGTAGCGGAACGCGGCGAACAACAGCGGCGGGAGGTGCTCGAGGCCGACCGAGATGGCCGGAAAGGACAGCCCCCACATCGTCGCCAGCACGGCGAACAGCGCGGTCGCGTACGACCGGGACACGGTCGTGGTTCTCCCGGCCGGCGTGAAACGCTTGCCGTTTTGGCACCGCGAACAGGCGACCCTGACTCCCGACGGACCTCGGGTCGCGCTCCCGCCTCGGCGGCCCGCCGGCGTTGCTCAGCGCACGGGCCGTCTGGTCGCTGCTTCGGGTATAAACC
The DNA here is from genome assembly GCA_003023535.1 of Halobacteriales archaeon QS_9_70_65. Next base: position 11,590 of record PXSC01000095.1, read on the forward strand.
GTCGGATTCGAGTCAGTCGTGGACGAGCACGTCGATGACGTCGGTGCCGTCGGTTTCCAGTGCGGTCTCGTAGACCTCGGGAAACGCCTCAGGCGTCTCGACGAGGTGCCCGCGGGCGCCGTGACTCTCGGCGTTCTTCGAGATGTCGACGTGAGGGTCGAAATCCATTCCGACGAACTCGTGATCGTCCTCGTCGCCGCCCAGCATCGCCATGGTGTTGTCCTTGAGGATGCGGTAGTTGCGGTTGTCGGGGACGACGACCGTCAGGTCGACGTCCTGGCGGACCGCCGAGTAGATCGCGTTCGGGTAGTAGAGGTAGGAGCCGTCGCCGACGTAGCCGACGACGGTCCGGGGGTCGTCCCGGGTCGATTCGGCGATCGCGGCGCCGACGGCCGCCGGCAGCCCGTAGCCGAGGCCGCCGCCCTTGTTCGAGAGGTAGCCCTCGGCGTCGAGCGGAAAGCGGGTCAACAGCGCGAACTTCGCGGTGACGCCCTCGTCGACGCCCATCTGCCGCATCGTGGCCTCGAGGCCGGCCTTCACCGACCGGACGTGGTCGAGGCGGGCCTCCCGGTCGGCCTCGTCGAGACGGGCCTCGACGCGGTCGGCGATGGCGTCCATCACCCGCCCCGGGTCGCCGAGGACGGCCGCGTCGGCGGGGTGATTCTTGCCGACCTCGTGGGGGTCGCTGGAGGCCTGAACGACCGTCGTGTCATCGGAGACGAGCGGGCGCTCGTGCCGCAGCAGCGTGGTGTTGGTCGAACACCCCACGAGCGCCAGCGTGTCGGTGTCCATCAGCATCGAGGCGACGTCCTCGCCGGGGCCGACGAATGACACCCACTGTTCGTGGTCGGTCGGGAAGTTGACCTCGCAGGCGAGTATCTCGCCGTGGACGCGGGCGCCGGTCGCCTCCGCGAGCCTGACGGCGGCGTCGACGGCGTCGGTACCGGCGCGGGCGACGTGATCGCCGACGACGAGGGCCGGCCGATCGGCCGTCACGAGGTGGTCGGCGGCCGTCTCGACGGCCCCGGGGTCGCCGGCGCCGGGGTCCGGGATCGGCCCGAGCCGCTCCGGGGTGGCGTCCGTCTCGGTCTGCATCACGTCGGCCGGCAGCGAGAGGAACACCGGCCCGGTCGGCGGCGTCAGCGCCGTCCGGACCGCCCGTCGTAGCAGCATCGGCAGGGCGTCGACGTGGGTCACCTCCGCGGAGTCCTTACAGAACTGCGCGGCCAGCCGCTCGAGATCGCCCGTCAGCAGCGGCTCTTCGTGGCGGAAGTCGAGCTCGTGATTGCCGGCGGTCACCAGCACGGGCGCGCCGCCGTACATCGCGCCGAAGACGTTGCCGAGGCCGTGGACCAGCCCCGGCGTGACGTGGAGGTTGACGACGCCGAGCGGGCAGACCGACTCGTCGTCGTCGGCGTGGTACCGCCGCGTCGAGGCGTAACCCGCCGCCATTCCCGTGGCGACGTCCTCCTGCAGCCCGAGGACGTACTCGAGGTCGCTCCGCGAGAGGGCGTCCATGATCGGCAGCTCGGTCGTTCCCGGGTTGCCGAAGACGTGGTCGACCCCGTACCGCTCGAGGGCGTCCACGAACAGGTCCGCGCCCGTGTAGCCGTCGGTCATGGCTCCCTCTGCCGGTGCCACCGGTAAATAGTTCACTCCCCGGGCGGTCGTGGGGGGCGTGACCACCGGCTTCACTCGGGCGCCAGCACCCGCATCGTCGACTCGATGGCCTCCAGGTCGGCCCCGCGCGGGAACGACACCGAGACGGCCTCGACGCCCTCGATGTCGGTGAACCGCTCGAAGTGGTCGCGGGCGGTCTCCGGCGTCCCCCACACCGCCA
>PXSC01000096.1 GCA_003023535.1 Halobacteriales archaeon QS_9_70_65
CGAGGTGGTGAACAACTACGCCGACGAGGACCACCCGAGCGCGCCGCCCGAGGAGTTCCTCTTCCGGCGGGCCAACGCCTACCAGGCCTACTACGAACATCAGCCGCTCCGGCCCTCGCGGCTGCCGGAGGGCCCGGACTTCTCGCTGTACCGACGGTTCCGGTTCGGGTCGCTGGCGACGTTCAACGTCCTCGACACGCGGCAGTACCGCGACGAACAGACCGGAAGCCGGCGCGAGGCGAACGACCCCGACCGGACGATTCTCGGCGCCGACCAGCGCGAGTGGCTCGTCGACGGCCTCGAGAGTTCGACGACCCGCTGGAACGTCATCGCCCAGCAGGTCCCCTTCGCCGCCCGCGACGATAACCCGGCCCCCGGCGTGGAGAACTTCGGCGCCGGCGACAAGTGGGACGGCTACCGCGCCGACCGGAGACGCCTCCTCGACGTGATGGCCGGCGACGACTCGCTGAACCCCGTCGTCGTCACCGGCGACGTCCATCGCAACTTCGTCTACGACGTCAAGGCCGATTTCTACGACGAGAACTCCGCGACCGTCGGCACCGAGTACGTCGGCACCTCCATCTCGTCGTTCGGGGACGGAACCGGCGTCACGACGTACGGCGAGGACCCCAACGACCCCTGGCGGAAGTTCATGAACGACCACCCCCGACCAGTGGCGGACCGACTACCGGGTCGTCTCGACGGTCGCCCGGCCGGAGGCCGACGTCGAGACGCGGGCGACGTTCGTCACCTGGGCCGGCGACCCGGGTGCACAGCGGGTCTCCTCGCGGGTCCGCTCCCCCTGACCGTCCGAGAGGCCAGTCCGTCTTCGACTACCGCAGCCCGTCCAGCCGGAACTCGAAGCCGGCGATCGGCACCTCGAGGTCGTGTTCGACGAGCACCCGCGGGTGGAACTCGCCGACGACGCCGACCGGCTCGCCGTCCAGCACCACCGTGGCCGTCCGGCCGTCGATGAACGAGGGGTGGTCGGTCGGGGGCGTCGCCAGCCGCACGCCGAACGCGCGGGCGATGGACTGGAGCCGCCCCTTGGCGTCCTCGTAGGAGGCGTCGGTCCGGGCGACGACCCCGGCGACCGAGCGGCCCTCCGCGACGTTGGTCGGCTCCTCGTCGTCGACGCCGGCGACGAGGCCGACCTCCGCGAGGTCCTGGGGGTACGGCCGGTGGGTGTTGTTCTCCAGCACCATCGGCGCCGACGGCGTCGTCGTCGGGCGACAGCCCCGTCCGGTCGAACAGCTCCCGTTCGCTCGTCAGGTGAAAGTTCAGCAGGTCCTCGAACCCCAGCCCCACGAGGACGTCCCGGGCGGCGTCCTCCAGCCGCGAACGCTCCGTGCGGCCGCCGACCGTCGAGACGTCCGGGTACCGCGGTTCAAGGCCGTTGAATCCGTAGGCCCGGCCCACGTCGTCGACGATGTCGGTCGGGTGGCGCACGTCGACCCGGTAGGCCGGAATCTCGACGTCGTAGGCGAGGGCGTCGTCCGTGCCGGGGGCTTCCGTCTCGTCGGCGTCGTCGGCGCCGTCGGCACCACGTGGCGCGTCGACCGTGTCGTCGCCGGCGGAACCGGCCGTCCGGGTCGCGTGGGAGGGGACCGACTCCAGTTCCACGCCGTCGTCGTCGGCGTCGCCGTCCGACCGCTCGGCGTCCAGCCCCGACCGCTCCAGCAGGTCGACGACGTCCTCGCCGGCGATGTCGACCCCCAGCGTCCGCTCGATGCGGTCGTGAGAGACCGTCTTCGTCGCCGTCGAGAGGTCCGGCCGCCGCAGTTCCCGGTCGGCGTACTCGACGGTCACGGCCTCGATCCGCCCGCCGCGGGCGTCCAGCGCGTAGCAGACGATGGCCAGCATCCGGTCGACCGTCCACTGGTCCGTCCCCGTCATCTCCACCAGCAGGTCCCGCGAGCCGGTCGCGACCTCGGTCCGTCGGCCGTTGATGACCGGCGGGAACGAGAACAGCCCGATGTCGTCGTAGATGGCGGGGTACCGCTCGAGGCCGGCGACGAGGTCGCCGTACGTGTCGCCGACGGGGTGCTCGGACAGCACCGCCGCGGGCGTCCGCTCGGCGTCGTCGTCCAGCGGGACGAACGTGTCGCCCTCGGGGTCGATGCCCCGGTAGACGATCCGCTTGTCGTCGGTCCCGGCGGGCTTCAGCATCGTCAGGTCGTGGACGCCGATGGCGCCCTTCGCCCGTCCCCGGCCCATCGTCGCGTGGAGTTTCTCCTGCAGCTGGATTATCGACGCCAGTTCGGCTTCGCCGAGGTCCAGCCCCCGGACGACCGCGCCGGTGACGTACGGCCGTTCGTCCGGCACGGAGTCGTCGACCTCGATCGTCCACTCGGGGTCGGTCGTGTCGGGCACGTAGACGCCGCGGTCTTTGCCGTACTGGTAGCGCAGCGAGCGGGCGATGCCCTCGACGGACAGCCGATCCAGCCGGTCGGGGGCGAACTCCAGTTCGAACTCCCCGTCGTCGGTTTCACCCTCGAACTCCAGCCCGAGCGCGAAGAGGTCCGACTGCAGCTCCTCGTCGTTCCTGTCGGTGCCGGTCAGCCGCCGCAGCTCGTCGGGGTCGACGTCGACGACGGGCATCAGTGGACCACCTCCACGTCCCGCAGCAGCTCCAGGTCACACAGCGTCCCGTGGACGTCGCGGACGTCCTCGAAGCCGTACATCAGCATGAGCAGCCGCTCCAGTGCCAGCCCCCAGGCCATCACGTCGCAGTCGACGCCCAACGGCCGAAGCACCTCCTCCCGGAAGACCCCCGAGTTGCCGATCTCGATGAGCTCGCCCGTCTCGGGGTGCTCGCCGAACAGCTCGAAGCTCGGCTCCGTGTAGGGGTTGTAGTGGGGCTTGAACTCCAGGTCGGTAATGCCGAACTGCTCGTAGAACTCCGTGAACGTCCCCATCAGGTCCCGGACGGACAGCTCCTCGGCCATCACCCACCCCTCGATCTGGAAGAACTCCAGCAGGTGCGTCGGGTCGAGCGTGTCGTTGCGGTACACCTTCTCGACGCTGAAGTACCGCTGGGGTGGCTCCAGTTCGCCGGCGGCTTCCCCCGAGAGGTGCCGCATCGACAGCGACGTGGTGTGACCCCGCAGGTCGACCTGCTTGGCCACCGCCGGCGTCCACGGCGAGTGGTAGCCGTCGCCGTCCTCGCCGACGCCCTCGCGGTGGGCGTCCTCGACGCCCGCCAGGAGGTCCTCCGGAATCGACTCCATCGGCGGCACGTCCAGGGCGAACTGGTCCCAGTGGGTCCGGGCCGGGTGGTCCTGGGGCATGAACAGACAGTCGTTGATCCAGAACTCCGCGTCGGCGTGAGGGCCCTCCATCTCCCGGAATCGGCGTCGGCCTCGACGTTGTAGTCGGCGAACTCGACGTCCTCCCAGTCGCCGGAGGTCAGCAGTTCGGGCGTCACCTGGCCGACCGTCTCGGCGGCCTCGACGCCCTCCATCAGCGCGGTGACACCGTCGTCGGACAGCGTCACCGACCGGACCGTCGTCTCCGAGCGCTCGAGCAGGCCGCGGGACTCGAGTCGGTCGAGGACGTCCGCATCGAGGTATCCGGCCGACCCCTCGGCGACGGCCTCGAGTGCGTCCGGTTCGGGGTCGTCGTCGCCGGCCTCGGGGTCGGCGAGCACCGCGCCGCCGTCGATCTCGCCCAGTCCCTTCCGGGCGAGGTTCGTCAGCGCGACGTCGACCGCCTCGCCGTCGAGGTCGGCGGCCTCGACGAGTCGGCCCATCTCGGCCGGCTCCCCGTCGGCGCCGACCTCCAGGGCCGCCTCGTGGAGCCGCCGCTCGGGTAGTCCCGCCCCGCGGTACCGCTCGCCCTCGGCCGTGAGGGCGACCTCCTCGGCGACGTGCTCCTCAAGGTCGAGCAGTCCTTCGTCAGCGAGTTCGAAGGCGGCCCGCGTGACCGCGGCGGGGTCTTCGCCGAGTTCCTCGGCGAGTTGTGCGATCGTCTTCGTCTCGGTCGCGCTGGCGGTTTCCAGCAGCGCGACCTGCGTGTCGGGCAGTCTCATTGGCGTGTGTGTGCGTGGCTGACTGTTAGCGGTTCCGACTCGACGGCGGAGTTTCGGCGGCCGGCGCGGCGCCGACCGGGTCCACCCCACCTACGCGGAGAAGAAGCCGAACCCGGCGGCGGCGGTGCGGTCGGCGGCGACGCCGTCGGCAGCGGGCTCGGGTGCCATACGCGGCAGATTGCCGCTCCGAAACAAAAGCGTTGCGCCCGCAATTCAACACGACTCAAGATGGAGTCTCCGGCCTCAAGTCGAGAAGGATCGGAGGTCCCTCTAACTGTTCGAGCGGGCGCCTCGCGCCCGTGAGAAGAGAGCGACTGAAGGGAGCGAGTAAGACGGGGAGGAACCCGACGTGGCCGACCGTATTTGATCAAGCGGGAGCCGGCCGATCAGTCGACGTCGGGCGGGGCCTCGAACGGGGCCGACCGTTCGCGGAGCGAGCCGACGCAAGCACGACCGCAGGTCGCGCGCAGCGAGGCGCAGCCCGCGAGCGGGAGGGGGCGTTCGGAAGTGCCACCGTCACCGCCGAAGTTTGCCAATTCGTTTTCCGGTCCGAGTGAAGTAGGGTCGGGTCAGTCACGTTCCGTGCTGCCAGCTGTCCATGTACTCCCGCTGAGGGTCGGTCAGCTCGTCGATCTCGACGCCCTCGGCGGCGAGCTTGATCTCGGCGACCTCCCGGTCCAGTTCGTCCGGCACCTCGTGGACGCCGGGGTCGTAGCCGTCGCCGTCGACCAGCTCGCGGACGCAGACGGCCTGGATTCCGAAGCTCTGGTCCATCACCTCGACGGGGTGGCCCATCGCCACCGGCGAGGCGAGATTCACCAGCCGGCCGTCGGCCAGCACGTTGATACGGCGGCCGTCGGGCATGCGGAACTCCTCGACGCCCTCGCGGACCTCCCGGCGGGATTCCGCGAGGTCGTTCAGGCCGTCGAGGTCGATCTCGACGTTGAAGTGGCCGGCGTTGGCCAGCACCACGCCGTCGTCCATCCGCTCGACGTGCTCGGCGGTGACGACGTCGCGGTTGCCGGTCGTCGTCACGAAGACGTCGCCCCGCTCGGCGGCCTCGGCCATCGGGCAGACCTCGTAGCCCTCCATGTGGGCCTCCAGCGCCCGCCGCGGCTCGACCTCGGTGACGACGACGTCGGCGTTCTGTCCCTCGGCCTTCTTCGCGACGCCGCGGCCGCAGTAGCCGTAGCCGGCGACGACGACGGTCTTGCCGGCGAACGAGAGGTTCGTCGTCATCGCGACGTTCGACAGCGTCGCCTCGCCGGTCCCGTGGACGTTGTCGAACAGCCGCTTCATCGGCGTGTCGTTGACCGCGAACATCGGGTAGCTTAGCGCGCCGTCGTCGTCCATCGCGCGCAGCCGGTGGACGCCGGTGGTCGTCTCCTCGCAGCCGCCGACGACGGAGTCCAGCAGCTCCGGTCGGTCCTCGTGGATGGCCATCACCAGGTCGCCGCCGTCGTCGATCGTGACGGTCGGCCCGTGAGCCCGTGATGGCCACCTCCGCGCCCGCCTCGGCCAGCACCTCCGTCAGCACCGCCGTCTTGGCCTCGACGTGCATCGCCATCGCCACCGTCTCGCCCTCCAGCGGCCGCTCGGCGCCGAACTCCTCCGCGACCGCCGTCATGATCGGCATGTGCTGGCGGGCCCACGCGATTTTCTTCCGGCCGGCCTCGCGGGTCTCCGCCGGCGTCTCGAGCCGCTCGGTGATCGTCGGTTGGTCCATATCCCTACGTGGAGTGACGGCGGGAAAACGCTACCGCAACGCCGGCGTCGTCCCGCACTGCCGACCGTGGTTCTCTCGGGAGTCCCCGGCAGTATTCGAGAGGGTACTACGCGGGCCACATCTCCCGAAACGGACCGTTCCGGGCGGGCTCCGACAGTATCAGTTACCGCGGTCTTCCGGCGGCCCGCGCCCGGCGCCGCCGTCGCCGTCATCACCGTCGTCGCCGTCGTCGCCGTCGTCGCCGTCGTCGCCGTCGTCATCATCACGGTCCTCGGGCGGACCACGCTCGGCGTCGCTGCCATTGTCGTCGCTACCGCGGTCCTCCGGGGGTCCGCGCTCGGCATCACCGTTGTTGTCATTGCTACCGCGGTCCTCCGGGGGTCCGCGCTCGGCATCACTGCCGTTGCCACGGTCCTCCGGCGGGCCGGCGTCGGCGGGCGCGTTCCCGGGATCGTCGCCGCGGACGAACTCCGACACTGCCTGGCCGACGGTGACGTTACCGTCGCCCTGCAGGAGCTGCTGGACGAGCAGGGCGACCCGCTGGCCGAAGGGGACGCCCACGCCGTCGTTGACCGTCACCTCGGAGGTCGTCGTCCGGTTGCCGGCGTCGACGGAGATCTGGAGCCGGACGCCGTCATCGGGCGCCGGGAGTTCGACGGTGCCGTCCGCGCCCGTCGTGTACGTCCCCTCGCCGGCGTATCCGTCGTCCGTCTCGTTGTCGGACGTTTCGTTATCAGTCGTTCCGTCGTTCGTCTCGTTTTCTGTCGTCTCGTCGTCCGTCGTCTCGTTGTCCGTCTCTTCCTCGTCCTCCGTCTCATCGTCGGACGTCTCGTTGTCAGTCTCCTCCTCGTCGTCGGTCTCCTCGACGGCCGAAACGGTGACGGTGGCGCCGTCGACGGAGCCGTTGTCGTCTTCGACGACCACGACGACGTCGTCGCCGCTGTTCCTGACGTCGACCGACAGGCCGCCGTCGGTCTCCTCGTCCGTCTGTGCGACCGCGATCGCGGGGCCGACGACCGACAGCACGAGCAGTGCCGACAGCGCGACCGCCGCGAGGCGTCGTTTCGAGCTCATCGCAGTCGACACCGAGGTCGAGCCGTCGATAAAGGGGGATTCCCGTTCAGTAGGTTCACCCCAGTTCGGGCGCCCGAACGAGCGATCCAGCGCGTCGCAGAAGATTCAACGACGGATCTCGTCGTTTAACTCACCCGTCGGAGGCGCGCTCGACGGCGGCGGCGGCGTGGCGCTCGGCCTCTCGGCGGACCGGGCCGGCGGGTAGCGTGCACACCTCGCGGTCCCGCATGAGCACCTCGCCGTCGACGACGGTGTGACGGACGTCGGAGCCGCGGGCGGCGTAGGCGAGGTGGCTGACGAGGTCGTGTGCCGGCGTCAGGTGCGGCGCCTCCAGGTCGACGACCGCGAGGTCGGCGAGGGCGCCCGCCTCGATTCGACCGGCGTCGATTCCCAGCAGGTCGGCGCCGCCGGCCGTCGCCGCCCGCACCGCTGCCTCGGCCGGCACCGCGGCGGCGTCGTCGGCCGCCAGCTTCCCCACCATCGCCGCGTCGCGGACCTCGTCGAGAACGTCGAGGTCGTTGTTCGAGGCGGCGCCGTCCGTCCCCAGGCCGACCGTGACGCCGGCGTCCAGCAGCCGCTGGACCGGCGCGACGCCGCTCGCGAGCTTCATGTTCGAGGCCGGACAGTGGGTCACGCCGACGCCGCGGTCGGCGAGCAGGTCGATCTCGCCGTCGTCGAGATGAACACCGTGGGCGATGAAGTCCGACGGCTCCAGCAGGCCGTGGTCGTCGGCGTACGCCAGCGGCCGGACGCCGTGGGCCTCGACGATGGAGTCGACCTCCTCGTCGGTCTCGTTGGCGTGGTAGTGCAGCGGGACGCCGGCGTCGCGGGCCCGCGGGACGAACTCCTCCAGCAGCTCCGTCGAGACGGTCGTCAGCGAGTGCGGCATCAGCGCCGTCCGGACGCGGCCGTCGGCGGCGCCGTCGAGTTCGCGGGCGACGGCCAGCCCCTCCTCGAAGTCCGCCCGCGCCGCGGCGTCGTCCTTGCCGGTCGTGACGACGCCGTGGCCGACCCGCGCCCGGAGGCCGGCCTCCTCGATCGCGCCGACGACCGCCGGCACGTGGAAGTACATGTCCGCGAAGGCGGTGACGCCGTTGCGGATCATCTCCAGCAGCCCCAGCCGGGCGCCGGCCCGGACGTCGTCGGGCTCGAGGGCGGCCTCCAGCGGCCAGATGTCCTCCTGCAGCCAGGCCTCCAGCGGCTTGTCGTCGGCGTAACCCCGCAGCAGCGTCATCGCGACGTGGCAGTGGGCGTTGACGAACCCGGGGACGACGAGCCCGCCCTCGGCGTCGAGCGTCTCGTCGGCGTCGCCGGTCGCCTCGCCGACGGCAGCGATACGGCCCCGTCCGCGGTCGACGACCACGTCGGCCTCGACGACCGTCATGTCGGGCTCGAGGACGCGCCCGCCGATGATCTCGAGCGTTTCCATACGGCCCGTTGGCCCACCGGCGGATTGAACCTGCCGACACGCACGCGGGCCGCGGCGTCCGACAGGGCAAAGGGTCGGCCCTCACAACGGCGGGTATGCGCATCGCCGTGCCCAACAAGGGGCGTCTGCACGACCCGGCGCTGAGCCTGCTGGAGCGGGCCGGCCTGCACGTACAGGACGGCGCCGACCGGAAGCTCTACGCCGACACCGTCGACCCCGACGTGTCGGTACTCTTCGCACGCGCGACCGACATCCCCGAGTACGTCGCCGACGGCGCCGCCGCCCTCGGGGTCACCGGGCTCGATCAGACACGGGAGTCGAACGTCGAATTGGTCGACCTGCTGGACCTCGAGTTCGGCGAGTGCCGGCTCGTCCTCGCCGCGCCGGAGGAAGGCGGGGTGACGGCCCCCGAGGAGCTGTCCGGCGGGACCGTCGCCACCGAGTTTCCCCGGGTCACCGAGCGGTACTTCGAGGAGGTCGGCGTCGCACCCGACGTCGTCGAGGTGTCGGGGGCGACCGAACTCACCCCGAACGTCGACATCGCCGACGCCATCGTCGACATCACCTCCACGGGAACCACCCTCCGGATGAACCGCCTGGCGGTCGTCGACGAGGTGCTGGAGTCGTCGGTCCGGCTGTTCGCTCATCCCGACGTCGCCGACGACCCCAAGGTCGAGCAGGTGCGGACCGCCTTTCGGTCCGTGCTCGACGCCGAGGGCAAGCGCTACCTCATGATGAACGTCCCCGAGGAGGCGCTGAACGACGTCAGAGACGTCATCCCGGGGATGGGCGGTCCGACCGTGATGAACGTGGCCGGCGATGACGACGGCGACCTCGCGGCCCACGTCGTCGTCGACGAACGCGAGGTGTTCGAGGTCATCCCCGAACTGAAGGCCGCCGGCGCGAGCGACGTACTCGTCACCGAGATCGAGCGGCTGATCGAGTAGGCCCTCCCGGCGGACCCCCCGATCGGACGCCTCAGATCGTGTCGTCACCTTGCCGGAAAATACTCGTTCCCACGCCGGCCTCCGCGGCGCGCTCCTGGAACGGGTTCCAGTAACTCCGCCTACAGAAACATCATTCAGATTAGGTTTAACCCGGTCCGGGGTCTACCTGCAGGTATGATGAGACGGACTGAAACGCCACGGCGGAACGGAACGGGACGACACGGGACGGGGAAAGTCACCGTCACGGCGCTGGGGGTGATGGGCGCGCTGTTCGGGGCGATTCTGGCGGCGGCGGCGCCGACGGCGGCCGCGACGGTCGCCGGCGCGGCGCTGGCCGTCGGTGTGGCCTGGCGACGGTCGACGGCCCGGGTCGGGACGGGACGGAACTGCCTCCCGGACGAGGCCTGCGCCGACGCCTGACCGCGACGCGGTCGACGCGGCCGCCACCGTGGGTACGGACGCCGCGTCGGCCGGGTCAGGCCAGGAAGATGTTGCCGAAGGCGAAGGCGAAGATGGTGGTGATGGCGAGGTAGAACACCGACAGCAGCACCGCCCCGCGGGTCGTCAAGCCGTAGACGAACCGGACGGCCGGGACGGCGGCGGCGACGGCCAGCGTCGCGACGACGGCCGGGTGGTACCGGCTGAACAGCATCGCGACGAGAACCGGCGCCGGCGCGGCCTTGACGGCGTTCTGGTGGGGTTCGTCGCCGAGCACCCACAGCGCGGCGAGGTGGAGGGTGACCGCGGAGAAGAGTGTCGTCACGAGAAACGTGACCAGAAGGGCGAGCGGACCGCCGCCGACGACGTCGGCCTGCAACGGAAGCATACGGGCGGTAGCGGGCCGGGACGTGAGTAGGTGTCGTTACCCGTTCAGCAGGCCGAGTTCCTCGAGCCGGGAGACGATCTTGTCGACGGCCTCCTTGGCGTCTTCGGGCTTCTTGCCGCCGGTGATGACGAGCTTCCCGGAGCCGAACAGCAGCGCCACGACGTCGGGCTCGTCGAGCCGGTAGACCAGCCCCGGGAACTGCTCGGGCTCGTACTCGATGTTTTCCAGCCCGAGGCCGATGGCGATGGCGTTGAGATTGAGATTCCGGCCGAGGTCCGCCGAGGTGACGATGTTCTGGACGACGATCTCGGGGTCATCGTCGACCTGGATCTCGAGGTCGCGGAGCTTCTCGAAGACGATCCGCAGCGATTCGTGGACGTCGTCGGTCGACTTCGCGCCGGTGCAGACGATCTTGCCGGACCGGAAGATGAGCGCGGCCGACTTCGGCTCCTGGGTCCGGTAGACCAGCCCGGGGAACTGCTCGGGGTCGTAGTCCGCCCCCTCGAGGTCCATGGCGACGCTCTGGAGGTCGAGCTCCTGCCCGATTCCGGTCGAGGCGACGACGTTCTCGATATTGATAGTCTCCTTGGGGTCCTGCATAACTCGACTTAAAACACGTATTTAAGCTTTATAAATATACGTGGTCGTTGCGGACGTTTCGCGCAGCCGAGAGGTTGCCGCTCGTCGCTCCGCGGTCTCCACTCCATCGACCGCGCCGCTCGCGGCCCGGCCGTCTGCGCACGGCGGCCCCCGGCCGCCGTTCGCACGTCCGAGGGACCGCTGTCCCTCGCTACTCGCCACTCCGCGGTCTCCACTCCGTCGACCGCGCCGCTCGCGGCTCCGCCGCTCGCCACTTCGCGGTCTCCACTCCGTCGACCGCGCGGTTTATCCGGCGGCGGCGGCGACGAACGGGCGTGTATCTGCTGGAGCTGGCCGGCGACGACGACGCCTTCGCGCGCCGGGAGGCGGCGAGTCGCTGTTCGGCCGTCGAGCCGCTGGCACCGGGGCTGGCGACGGCCCGCGGCGTCCGTCAGCCGGAGACGCTGGCGTACACCCGGCGGATCTGCCGGCTGGTCGGGACCTGCGAGCCGGCCGTCGACGACGCCGTCGCGACGCTATCGGCGGCCGGCATCGACGACGTCGACGGCACCGTCGCCGTCCGCGCCCGCGACGTCCGGGGCGTCTCGGGCGTCGACACCCAGGCCGCCGAGCGCCGGTTGGGGGCGGCCCTCGTCGACCGCGGCTTCGACGTGGACCTCGAGGCACCCGACCGGACGCTCGTGGCGCTGTTCTCCGAGCGGGCGGCGCTGGGGTGGCTGACGACCGAGACCGTCCGCGGCTTCGGCGACCGGCGGCCCACCGACCGGCCGTTCTTCCAGCCGGGCAGCATGGCGCCGATGGACGCCCGGGCGCTGGCCAACCTCGCCGGCGCCGGCCCGGGGGCACGGCTGCTGGACCCGATGTGCGGCACCGGCGGCATCCTCGTCGAGGCGGGGCTGGTCGGCGCCGACGTCGTCGGCGTCGACGCACAGCCGAAGATGGCCCGCGGCGCCCGCCGGAACTTCGCCGCCTACCTCGACGGCGGGTTCGAGGTGTGCCGCGGCGACGCCACCCGGTTACCGCTGGCGGCCGGCGCCGTCGACGGCGTCGTCTTCGACGCCCCCTACGGCCGGCAGTCGAAGATCGAGGGCGACTCCCTGGCGGCGCTCGTCGGCGACGCGCTCGCGGAGGCCCGTCGAGTGGGCTCGCGCGCGGTGGTCGTCGGCGACCGTCCCTGGGTCGACGCCGCCGGGGCCGCCGGCTGGACGGTCGGGGCGCGGTTCGACCGCCGCGTCCACGGCTCGCTGACCCGGGTCGTCCACGTCCTCTCGTAGCGGCGCGAACGCTGCGGCAAGGGTAAGCGCCAAGCGGGTCCGGACGCCAGGAGTCGTATGAACGACCTTCGGGTCGAGGACGTGATGACCGCGTCCGTGGCGACCATCTCCGGCGAGGCGACGCTCAGCGAGGCGGCAGGGACGATGCACGACCGCGGCATCGGGTCGCTCGTCGTGCCCGGCGCCGAGGCCGGCATCCTCACCAGCACCGACGTCCTCGGGGCGGTCGCGGAGGGCCGCGACCCCGAGCGGACGACCGTCGCGGACCTGATGACGTCGCCGGTGGAGTCGATTGCCGTCGGCCTCCGGCTCGAGGAGGTCGCCGCGATGATGACCAGCTACGACATCGATCACCTGCCGGTCCGGGACGCCGACGGCGATTACGTCGGCGTCGTCTCGGCGACGGACCCTCCGTCATCTCGAGGTCGACCTCGCCGGCCAGCTCGTAGAGCCGCGCGAGCTCGTCGCCGTCGTAGCGGCCGCGGGCGGTCTCGAGCAGTTCCCGCAGCACCGCCTCGCCCTCGAACCCCTCGTCGTACAGCAGGTCGTCGAGGTCGCTGCGGGCGTCGGCGAACTCGCCGGCGTCGGCCGCCGACAGCATCGCCTCCACGTCGTCGGCCATTCCGACGTCGCCCAGCGCCTCGTAGGCCGCGTCCATCGTCACCGCCCCCTCCCCCTCGGCGGCCGTCTGAGCGCCGAGAATCGCCCGTCGCAGGTCGCCGTCGCCGTAGCCGGCGACGTACTCGAGGCCGTCGTCGTCGTACTCGACGTCCTCCCGGTCGACGACGGTTTCCAGCACCCCGACCGTCTCCTCGTGGGTCGGCGCCCGCATCGGCACCGGAAAGCAGCGCGACTCGATGGGCGGGATGAGCTTCGAGGGCTGCCGCGTCGCGATGACGAACTGCGTCGCCTCGTAGTGCCGTTCCATCACGCGGCGCAGCGCCTGCTGGAAGTCCTCGCGGATGGCCTCGGCGTTGTCGAGCATCAGCACGCGGCTGATCATGTCCCGCTTCGAGAGCCGCGAGCGACCCTCAAGGAACTGCGAGAACCGGGGGTCGTTCCGGATCTCCTTTTTCGTTCGGTCGAAGAAATCCGCGACGTTCAGCTCGACGAAGTCGTTGTCGGGGTCGTCGTGGGTCGCCTCGGCCAGCGCCCGGACGGCGGCCGTCTTGCCGGCGCCGGCGGGGCCGTAGACGACGAGGTTCATCGGCTCCTCGACGGCCCGGCCGAGCCCGTCGCGCGGCCCCGGCTGCGGCAGCTCCGACAGTGACGGGGCGTGTCGTTCCGTCCACAACGGCGATTCCATCGCCCGAACGTACCGGTGCCGGGGGCAAAAGCCTCCCCATTCGGGCGCCGGCGGGGTAGTGTTCAGATAAGGATTCCGGGGTCGAGAAAGCCCTCGGCGCTCTCGACTGCTGCTCGCGGGCCATGCACGGCGCGTCGCGCCGCGAATTCGAGGCGGTGGAACCGCCTCGCACGGCCCGCTCGCACGGCCCGAGGCGACTCCGTCGCCTCGCTGCCCGGGACTCGCTGTCGTTCGAGAGAGTGGAGCTCTCTCGTGATGGTGCCAGAATCCGGCTGATTCTGGCCGCAAGCGGGAAATCGAAGATTTCCCGCACTGACGAACGACGCGGCGCGTCGTTCGAACCACGCTCCTCGGTCGCGTTGCTCCCTGTGGTGCTTGCGTCGTCCGGGGTCGCCGAGTGGGCGGCCGGTTTCACCGGCCGCCGTATAATGTGGCGGCGAAGCCGCCACGCAGCGCCTCGCCCTTTCAGTCCGCCAGGATTCGGTTGGTTCTCCGGAGAAACGGACCGGCTCGCCGGTGCTTACCCGAACACTACCGCCGGTGGCGGGCGGGTATTTTTTACCTCTCCGACCGACGCGCCGGCATGGATGTCGAGTTCGGCACCGACGGCTGGCGGACGACCGTCGATGAGTTCACGACTCCACGGGTCCGCGCCGTCGGCCAGGCCGTCGTCGACTACGTGCGCGAGGAGACCGACGGGACGCCGGCCGTCGCCGTCGGCTACGACCCGCGAGAGGGGTCGCGGGCGGCCGCCGAGGAGCTGGCCCGGGTGCTCTGTGCCGGCGGCGTCGACGCCCGTCTCCCGGACCGCGACACGCCGACGCCGGTCGTCGCCTGGACCGTCGTCGACCGCGAGCTGGCCGGCGCGCTGCAGGTGACGGCCAGCCACAACCCGCCGTCGTACAACGGCGTCAAGTTCCTCCCCGCCGACGGCGCGCCGGCGCTCCCGGCGGTTACCGACCAGCTGGCCGACTCCCTCCGGGCGCCCGGCCCCCGTCCCGAGCCGGAGTGGGGCGCCGTCACCGAGCGGGACTTCCTGGAGCCGTATCTCGAACACGCGCTGTCGTTCGTCGCCGTCGACCTCTCGGGGCTGACGATCGGCCACGACGCGATGCACGGCAGCGGCCGGGGCGTCACCGACGAACTGCTCGCCCGCGCCGGCGCGGACGTGGTCCGGCTCCGTCACGACCGCGACCCGTCGTTCGGCGGCACCCCGCCGGAGCCGTCGGCCGACCACCTCGGGGCGCTGGCCGCCCGGGTCGGCGACGACGCCGACCTCGGGGTGGCCAACGACGGCGACGCCGACCGCATCGGCGTCGTCACGCCCGAGCGGGGGGTCGTCGACCCCAACTGGCTCTTCGCGGCGCTGTACGATTACCTCCTCGAGGACGACGGCGGCGACGCCGTCCGCACCGTCTCGACGACGTTCCTCGTCGACCGGGTTGCCGACGCCCACGGCCACGCCGTCCACGAGACACCCGTCGGCTTCAAGTGGGTCGCCGAGGCGATGGCCGACCACGGCGCCCTCGTCGGCGGCGAGGAATCCGGCGGCTTCGGCGTCGCCGGTCACCTCCGCAACAAGGACGGCGTCCTGGTCGCGCTGTTGGTCGCCGCCGCCCACGCCACCGAGCCGCTGGACGACCGGCTCGACCGGCTCCGGGCGACCCACGGCGACATCGCCCAGGACCGCGTCAGCGTCGACTGCCCCGACGACCGGAAGGCGGCCGTCCTCGGGGCGCTGGAGGCGGCCATCCCCGACGCCGTCGCCGGCGCCGCCGTCGAGGAGGTCGGCACCACGGACGGCTTCAAGCTGCTGCTGGCGGACGGCTCGTGGCTCCTGGTCCGGCCCAGCGGCACCGAGCCGAAACTGCGGGTCTACGCCGAGGCCGGCACCGACGCCCGGGTCGAGGAGCTGCTGGCGGCCGGGACCGACCTCGTTGAGCCGCTCGTCTGACCGGCGTTACCGCACCCCGTGGCACCGCCCGTCCGACCGCTCGACGTCGAAGCCGAGCGACTCGTAGAACGGTCGCACCCCGGGATCGAAATCAGCCGTCAGTCGGTCGCGGCGGGCGGCCGCCGCCTCGACGAGCGCCGTCCCGACGCCCTGGCCGCGCCGGCCCGGCCGGACCGCGACCGCCGCGACGTGCTCGCCGTCCAGTATCAGAGCGCCGACGACCCGGCCGTCGGCGGCGGCCACGAGCGTCGTCCCCCGCCGGAGGGCGTCGTCGTCGACGGACAGCATCGCGGCGTTGAGAACCCCGCGGACGGTCGTCCGCTCGGCGGGCCGAGCCGGGCGGACCTCCATCAGCCGCCCCCCTCTACGTCGGGACGGCCGGCTGAGGGCGACGAGTTCTCGGGGTCGCGCGTCACGCACATGTCGGTCGTGGGGGGCCCAGGCGTGTTCAGCATTTTCGAGGTGGAGCCCCCGGCCTCAAGGAGCGAACGTAGTGAGCGAGTAGGCCGGAGAGGAAACCGACATAGTACGACACGGCCGGCACACTTCGAAACCCGACTCCCGAGCGTTTAAGAGCCGTTAATCATACGTCTGAAATGGAGGTCCGGCGTACCGCACCTGTCAAACTCGTCGTCCCCGACGAGCACCGCGACGACCTCCACGAATCTGCCCGACAATTCCTTCACTGCGCCAACCGCGCCGCCGAGTTCTGTCGGTCCGACGATTCCTACATCAAACGCGTCACGGCCAACACAACCGCACGAGACGCGCTCTACGACGAACTCCGCGACGAAACCGACCTTACCGCGAACCTCGTTCAAGAAGCCATCCGACGCGGCGTCCAAGCCGTCAACGGATGCGTCGAACGATGGAAAAGCGGAAAGCGAGTGAGCCAACCGGAGTTCACGTCGTGGAGCATGCTCTACGACAAGCGGAGCGCAACGTTCTACCGGAACAAAGTTTCACTCCCGACGGTCAATGGACGTATCGAGTGTGTCTTTGAACTTCCCTCGGACAGCCCCACGCCACACGAACAGTACGTGCTGTCAGAGGAATTCGAGTTCCGTGCAAGCACGCTCCAGTACGACGCAGTGGACGACGAGTTCTACTTCCATATCACCACTCGAAAGTACGACTCCAAAGGAGAAGACGGTGAAGACGCAGAGGTTTCGGAAGATACTGAGCACCAGACAGCCCTCGGTATCGACCTCGGCGTTAGCAGTCTCGCCGTCTCCTCCACCGGGCGCTTCTGGCAGGGAGACGACTACGACCACTGGTGCCGCGAGTTCGAGAAGCGACGTGGCGAGATGCAACAGCGCGGCACGCAAGCCGCGCACAACGCACTGCTTCGACTCGGCAAACGAGAAGAAGCGTGGCCAACATTCGGGAGCGGCTTCTCCAAGCGAAGTGGCACCACGTATGGGCGTTCCGACGCCTACTTGAGTATGTCTCCTACAAGGCACCTGAACGGGGTGTCTCTGTGGTACAAGTCGAGCCGAGCCACACGTCCCAGCGCTGCTCTCGGGCGGACTGCGGGTTCACGCACGACGACAACCGTCACGGAGAACAATTCTGTTGCCAGAAGTGCGGATACAAAGTGAACGCAGATTACAACGCCGTCGCCAGAAATCTCTGATTTCTGGCTGCCCGCCAGACGTAGTCTGGCGACCGCGAAGAACATCGGGATGCGGTACGTTCGGAAACGGACACACAGACTCCGGTCCTCGCCCACGTCGGGGAGCGAAGACGTCTTGGAAAGCGGAGCTTTCCGATGGTAATGAAATCTTCGATTTCCTTCGACACCAGTAAACGTGCGTATAACTGGTGGGGCGTTGAACGGCGAGAGTCACCAGCCTATCGCCGGTGACTGATTGCCGGGAGTCCACATCAAAGCCACCGAAAGGCGAAGCCTTTCGAGGCCTCGGCAGAGCAAAGCTCTGCCGGCGGCCCTCCCCTCAAGGACCGAGGCGCGTAGTCATTCGAGACGGCGAAGCCATCTCGTGATGACGAGAGAGCTTCGCTCTCTCGGACCACGCCGAGGGAATATGGTAGGGTAGTTTACCCTGCCGCTACATCCCCGAGAGGCCGCCGCGATTCCGGGCGACAAGTTCGTAGAGCCGGCGCAGCGCCAAGGTGACGACGCCGGCGCCGAGCAGGAGGACGACCGCGCTGACGGCGGTCCCGAGGAACGGGACGAGCCCCAGCAGCGCGACGACGACGGCCCCGACCAGCAGCGCGAGGTACCGGCCGTCGGCGCCGGTGTAGGACAGCAGCCACGCGCCGACGACGAACCGACCGTAGACGGACGCCACCCACGCGAGCACGAGCGTCGACAGCACCACCGCGACGGCCAGCGGCAGCCCGACGACGGTGATCGCCAGCAGGAGACTGGCGGCGGCGGCGCCGGCCAGCGCCGCCAGGCCGACGCCGGCGGTCCGCAGCGGCTCGGCGACCGTCGTCTCGTGGGCCGCGTCGGCGAAGCGGGGTCCGATGGCCAGCAGTATCGCCCCGAGGAGGAGGTTGGCGAAGAACATCAGTACCGAGAAGACGATCGACAGCACGCCGGCCGGCGGGACGAGCGCCAGTTCCTGCGTCCGCTGGATCGCCCCGCCGACGGCCGCGCCGCGGTTATCGAGACTTCCCTCGTAAGTGAAATCCTCCTCGACGGTCGCGGTCTCGGCGAGGGTGATCGAGCCGGCGAAGACGTTCGCCTCGCCGCCGACCGCCCCGGCGACGGTGACGTCGCCGCCGACCGCGCCGAACGAGCGGTCGACCGAGCCGGTCTCGCTCAGCCGGACGCTGCCGGCGTAGGCCAGGACGTTGCCGCCGACCGTGCCGTCGATGCGCGCGCTGCCGCCGTAGACCCTGACGATGCCCGTCACCTCGCCGCCCTCGGCGATACGGACGTCGCCGCCGTAGGCGCGGAGGTCGCCGTCGACGGTCCCCTCGACGACGACAGTACCGCCGGTCGCCGAGAGGTCGCCGACGGTCTCGTCGGCCGACACCTCGACCGTCCCGCCGACGCGGGTGTCGGCGGCCGCGACGCCGGTGGCCAGCGACAGCACGAACACGACCGCGAGGGCGACGACCAGGGGGCGGCGCATACCGGAGTCCCCGCCCGATGGCGGAAATAGGTTGCGGCGTCTCGCGGGGTTTATCCACGCCCGGAGCCACCCATCGAGCATGAGCGAGGCTGCCGCCGAGGAGACCGGGCGGGAGATATGGATCGAGAAGTACCGCCCGCAGTCCCTCGGGGACGTCGTCGGTCACGAGGCCGTCACCGACCGGCTGCAGCGGTACATTAGCCAGCAAGATTTGCCGCATTTGCTGTTCGCCGGCCCGGCCGGTACCGGCAAATGCGTCACCGGCGAAACCCCCGTGCTGACGAACAGAGGCGTCGAACGGATCGAGAGCGTCGTCGGCGACGGTGACGGGTTCGCCGACCCGGACGGTGGTCTCGAGGTCGCAACGTTCGACGAGGGCGGCGGCTTCGGATTCGTCGAGCCGTCGAAGGTGTTCGGCAGGCGGGCCGACGAGCTCGTCCGGGTGTCGACCCGCGACGGAGACGAACCCACGGTCACGCCGGAACACCGGTTGCTCGTCGTCGACGGAGACGGTCTCTCGTGGACCCGCGCGGAACAACTCCGGCCCGGCGACCGCATCGCCCGTCCGCTGGAGACGCCGCTGCCCGAGGGCGACGGCCGCATCGAGTGGCTCGACGCGCTCGACGGGGACCGCGTTTTCGTACACGTGACCGAGGAATTCGCAGCGAGGCACGGCATCCCGGCCAGCCAGAACAATGTCGGGACCAAGCGGGAGGTCCTCGAAGGGGTACGCACCGGTCGGACCGACGAACAGATAGCCGACCGGACCGGAACCCCCGAGAAAACGGTCCACGAGTACCGTCGGCGGGCGGCCGACACCGACCTCGATGCCGTCTCGACGGTCTGTTCGCTGTCGTATCTCCGCTCGCTGGACGCCTCGAAGGAGACGCT
>PXSC01000097.1 GCA_003023535.1 Halobacteriales archaeon QS_9_70_65
CGTCTCGCCGGTGACCGACGACCACATCAACCCCGACTACGCCTGGCCCGGACTCCGGGAGCTGGAAGACATCGCCGAGACGGCCGGGGTGCCGCTCCGGGAGCGGCTGCCGGTTTACGATCGATATGCCGACCGGGAGTGGCTCTCGGCGCGCATCGCCGCGGCCATCGGCGCCGACGACGCGGCCGGCGCACGCTACCGGACGCTGCTGGAGGCGTGAGCGGGTTCAGCTCTTGATTGTGACCACCACCTGCCTGCGGCCTCCCGTACCTCACGATTTCGGCGCGTGAGGACGACTCCTCCGGACGCGGTGGCCGCTCCGGGCCGCTCCGCCGTCGTGCAGGCACGTACGAATGGGCGGCACGCCATCCCGGCGGTCCGTGTGCCGCGCTCCCGTCTCGCCGCCGTGGGAACGGACTCTGACCCCGACCCAGTCAGTATCATCGTTTGCCCCGCTACAGGTGCCGGTACCGACCGGCGGAGCCCATTCGTGGATGCCGACGGAGACGACGTTGCAGGCGAGCGTCGGCCCTACACGCCTTCCTCGCGGAACCTGAGCACGTCGACGTCCACGGGCAACTCGTCGAAGTCGTCGTCCGCGCCCGCGACCAGCGTGGCTCCGCGGTCGGCGGCGAGCGCGACGGCGTGTGCGTCGGCCAGCGAGATGCCGCCGTCGGCCTTCACCTCGGCCGTACGCCGCCAGTCGGCGGATTCGAGCGCCATCCCCCGTCGCCGGAGCGCGCGGATGTCCCTGTCGGCCTCCCGAAGCGAGACGTCCGTCGGGGTGTCGTCGACACCCTCGAACCGGGCGACGAGGTAGAACACCTCGCTCGCGTTCGTCTCGGTCAGGAATCCATCCGACTCTCCGGCGAAAACGCCGTCGAGGAGCTCCGACACGGTCTCGTGACCGGGTTCGTCGTACAGGAATGCGATGATCGCCTCGGCGTCGAAGACGTACTTCCCGGTCACGCGTCCTCGGGCGGGCGGAGTCGATCGGCTCGCTTCTCTTCCCGGCGCCTCTCCTCGTGTTTCAGCTCTCGCGTTCGCTCCAGTACCTCGCCCGGCTCGTGGTCGCCGGCGTGGATTCCGTGCAGTTCGTCGGGCGACGGCACCGGCTCGATGACGATGCGTCCTTCGTCCTCGTAGACGAACACCTCACCCGGCGTCTCGATGCCGAACCGCTCGCGCAGCGCCTTCGGAATCGTGGCCTGCCCCTTCGGAGAGACGCGTACTACTTCAGGCTCTTCTGTATTACTCGTCATCGACAGTTGCACATGCAGTCATCAGTACTACTAAAGCTGTCGCGGTCGACGTCGTTCCGTTCTGCCGAGACCCGACGCCCGACGTTTCGGAAGCTCGGAAGTGGCTCGCCCGAGCCTCGCGACCCCGCTACAGCAGCGGCGTCCCGTCGGCCTCCGGCCCGAGTTCGGGCCCGACGACGTCGGCGTCGGGGTCGACGCGGCGGCGTTTCTCGTAGTCGGTCGACCGCTCGACGGGCACCCGCCCGATGGCGGAGATCATGTCGGCGTACTCCCGGACGGAGCGGAACTCGCCGTGGTCGCCGCCGGCCCGCTTGGTGATCTCCTCCGAGAGGATGGTGCCCATGAAGTCGTCGGCGCCGCAGGTCAGCATCTTCAGCCCGCCGGCGTCGCCGTACTTCACCCACGACGCTTGGATGTGCTCGACGTTGTCGAGATAGAGCCGCGAGACGGCGATCATCAGTTCGTCCTCGTGGACGGTGGCGCCGGCGTCGACCATCCCCCGCTCGGCCAGCGGCGTCTCCTCGTGCACGAAGGACAGCGGGACGAACTCCCTGATCGCGCCGGTCCGGTCCTGCAGCCCGCGCACCCGATCGAGGTGTATCGCCCGGTGGGCCTCGTTCTCGACGTGACCGTACATGATGGTGGCGGTGGTGTCGAGGCCGACGGCGGCGGCCGCCTCCATCGCCTCGAGCCACTCGCCGCTGTCGATCTTCGCCGGGCAGATGGCCTCCCGCACCTCGTCGACGAGGATCTCGGCGGCGGTGCCGGGCACCGAATCGAGGCCGGCGGCTTTCAGCCGCTCGAACACCTCCTCGTAGCTCCAGTCGGTGCCGCGGCGGGCGTGGTAGGCTTCCTCCGGCGTCATCGAGTGGATGTGTACGCCGTCGACGTCCATCGCCTCGATCTGCTCGACGTACGTGTGCGGGTCGACGTCGTACTCCGCCGGCGGCCGGTAGTTCAGGTCGCCGCGGTCGCTGGCTTCCAGCCGCTCCCGGTGGTCGGCGTCCAGCGCCAGGGCGGGGTGGAGCCCGGAAACGGAACACACCTCGTAGACGCCCCGCTCGACGGCGTCGCGGACGGCCGCCCGGGACTCGGCGGGCGTTTTCGTGAAGCCGCCGTGGTCGTCCTGGTACGTCGACCGGAACCGCTCGGAGCGGTCCTTGAAGTTGCAGAACAGACAGCCGGTGTTGCAGGCGGTGGTGACGTTGTTGTTGAGGTTGGCGACGAAGGTGACCTCCTCGCCGACCACCTCCGCTCGACGGCGGTCGGCGGCCTCCAGCACGCGCTCCTTGCGCCCGGGGTCGATGCCGTCGCCGTCGGTGCCGGTCGTCAACAGCTCGACGGCGTCGTCGACGTCGAGGCGGTCGCCGGCCCGCGCCTTCGCCAGGGCGTTCTCGAACGACTGGCCGGTCGCCGGGCGGCGGTCGAACTCGAAGTCGCCGCGCGGCACGTTCGCCGACGCCTCGAACGCGTCCATGCACGGACCAGCCGCCGGAGGGTCAAAACCCCACCGGGAGCGGCGACGCGTGCGGGTCTCCGGGCGGTGTCGACGCCGTCGCGTCCGTGTGACTCCGTACCGTCCACCACTGTCTCTAAACACTTATCCCGCCGCCTCGGTTTGTCGTCACTATGAGCGACATCGTCGTGACGCTGCCGGACGGCTCCGAGCTCTCCGTCGCGCCGGGGTCGACGGTCGAGGACGTCGCCTACGAGATCGGGCCGGGCCTCGGCGAGGACACGGTCGGCGGAATCGTCGGCGGCGACCTCGCCGGCCGCGAGGAGCCGCTCGAGACGGACTGCGAACTCGTCATCATCACCGAGGACTCCGAGGAGTACCTGCGTGCGCTGCGGCACTCCGCGGCCCACGTCTTCGCGCAGGCACTGCAGCGGCGCTTTCCCGAGGCGAAGTTGGCCATCGGCCCGCCGACCGACGACGGCTTCTACTACGACGTCGCCGGCGTCGACCTCGACGCCGACGACCTCGAGGCCATCGAAACGGAGATGTACGACATCATCGAGGCCGACCACGACATCGAGCGCGTCGAGCGGTCCCGCGAGGAGGCCCTCGGCCGCTACGCGGACAACCCCTACAAGCAGGACATCCTCGCGGAGGAGGCCGCCGGCGAGGAGACGGTCTCCTTCTACGTCCAGGACGGCTGGGAGGACCTCTGTCGGGGCCCGCACGTCGAGTCGACGGGCGAGATCGGCGCCGTCGAGCTGCTGAACATCGCGGCGGCCTACTGGCGGGGCGACGAGGACAACGACACCCTCACCCGGGTGTACGGGACGGCCTTCGAGTCGGAGGCCGACCTCGAGGAGTACCTCGAGCGCCGCGAGGAGGCCAAGAAACGGGACCACCGCCGCATCGGCCGGGAGATGGACCTGTTCTCAGTTCCGGACCACTCGCCGGGGTGTGTCCACTTCCATCCGCCGGGGATGACCATTCGTCGTGAACTGGAGGAGTACATCCGCAGGAAAAACGACGAACTGGGATACGACGAGGTCTGGACCCCCGAACTGAACAAGGCCGACCTCTGGAAACCGACGGGCCATTACGAGAACTTCATGGAGAACGGCGAGATGTTCGCCTGGGAGCAGGACGAGACCGAGTATGGCCTCAAGCCGATGAACTGCGCGAACCACGCCCATGTCTACCAGAACGGGCAGTACTCCTACCGGGACCTGCCGGTCCGCTTCTCGGAGTTCGGCACCTGCTACCGGAACGAACAGTCAGGCGAACTCTCCGGCCTCCTGCGTGTTCGGGGCTTCACGCAGGACGACGGGCACGCGTTCATCCGGCGCGACCAGATCGAAGAAGAGATCACCCGGACGCTCCGGAGCATCGAGGAGATATACGACCAGTTCGACCTCGAAGTTATCTACAAGCTGGAAACCCAGGGGGACAACGCGGTCGGCAGCGACGAAATCTGGAACGAGGCGACCCAGGCGCTCCGGGATTCGATGGAGTCGATCGGCCTCGACTACGACGTTGACCAGGGCGAAGCAGCCTTTTACGGCCCGAAAATCGGCCTCAGCGGGCTCGATGCCCTCGAGCGCGAGTGGACCATCGGAACCGTCCAGCTCGATTTCAACATCCCCGAGCGCCTCGATCTGACCTACGTCGGCGAGGACAACGAGAAGCACCGGCCGGTGATGATCCACCGCGCGCTTTTGGGCACCTTCGAGCGATTCATGGGCGTGATGATAGAGCACTTTAACGGCAACTTCCCGACGTGGCTGGCGCCCGAACAGGTACGGGTCCTGCCCATCTCCGACGACAACCTCGGCTACGCCAAGCAGGTCAAAAACCGGTATCTCGACGAGTTCCGCGTCGAGATCGAGGACCGCTCGTGGACCATCGGCAAGAA